>JALWEZ010000108.1 GCA_027039165.1 Candidatus Moraniibacteriota bacterium | reverse complement strand
GAAAAGGTAAGAGTTTTTCAAAAAAACGTAAATTAAGGAAAGAAAGTATAAATCCAGAAATGTTTGTGAAAAAAGCAAAGATTAGTAAAAAGGAAGAATATATTGCAAAAAACACCTTTAATGATTTTGAAATAGCTTCTCTACTAAAAAGAAATATAGAAAAAAGAGGATACACAATTCCTTCACCAATACAAGATAAGTCGATACCTGTAGCACTTAAAGGTGGAGATGTGCTGGGTATAGCAAACACAGGAACTGGGAAAACCGTTGCTTTTGCAATTCCAGTTATAAATAAGCTTATATCAAATAAAAATTCTAAAGCTTTGATAATGGCACCAACTAGAGAACTTGCTCAGCAGATATTTGAAGAGTGTAAACTCTTACTCAAAGGAAGCAGTATTAAATGGGCAGTTCTTATAGGTGGGGTAAAAATGGGGCCACAACTTAGAGATTTGGCTAGGTATCCACAGATAGTTATAGGAACTCCAGGTAGGATAAAAGATCACATAGAAAACAAAAAGTTAAAAATTGAAAAATTTGATACAGTTGTATTAGATGAAGTTGATAGAATGCTTGATATGGGATTTGTAAATGATATGAAAGAAATTTTGTCTAAATTATCAAAAAACAGACAATCACTTTTTTTCTCTGCAACTATGGAAGATAAAGTTCAAAAGATAATAGATGAGTTTTCTGGAAAGTACAAAACTATTTCTGTAAAAACTGGGGTTACAAGTGATTTTGTAGAGCAAAGCGTACAAAAATATGCAAAAAAAGAGGAAAAATATAGTAAATTGCAAGATATTTTGAATGAAAATAGAGATAAAAAGGTACTTATTTTTAAAGAGATGAAATACAAAGCACAGAGGCTTAGTAAAGAATTAAATCTGGATGGTTTTAAGGCGGATTCAATTCACGGAGGCAAATCTCAAGGTCAGAGACAAAAAGCATTACTTAATTTCAAAAGAGGAAAAGTTAATGTGTTGGTCGCTACTGATGTTGCTGCAAGGGGAATTGATGTAAAAGATGTATCACTGGTTATTAATTATGAGACTCCGCAGAGTTATGATGATTATGTGCATAGAATTGGTAGAGCTGGAAGAGCTGGTCAAAAAGGTTCATCTATAACTTTTGTACAGGAAGGAAGTAAAAAACAAGGTTTTAGTGATAAATCTAAAAAAAATAAAAAAAATTACAGAAAGAGTGTAAGGATGCATAAATAAGCAGTTAGTGTAAAATTAGTTGACATATTAAAAATATGTGTTGACTTTTTTTAAAAAAAGGTATATAATATAAATATAAATAGTAAAATAAAAAAGAAAGGAGGTGTATGCTAAGATGAATATAATAAAAAACATTGCAGCTAGCTCTCTAATACTCGCGTTTTTTGTAGCTCCAGTTTTTGCAAATGCACAAGCTGTAGATCCGAATTCTTATCAAACTGGATTAGATAATACAAAGTACAATGAGACTGGTAACGAAACTGTTGCAACAATTGTTATAAAAGTTATAAACTGGTTACTTGGAATTTTGGCTGCTCTAGCAGTGCTTGTTTTGATTATTGCTGGTATCATGTATATTCTTTCAGGTGGAGACGAAGGAAAAGTAGAAACTGCAAAGACTTGGATAATATATGCGATTATCGGACTTATAATTGCACTACTTGGTTATGTAATCATAAACATAGTTTCAAATCTTGTTTCTGGTGCTGGTGCTGGTCCGTAGTTTTGTATTTAAAGATGCAGATTTCAAAAACTTTGAGAATATCTCAAAGTTTTTGTTTTTTTTGTTGTGATGCGTGGTATAATATAAATATAAATCATAAAATAAAAAAGAAAGGAGGTGTGTGCAAAGGTGAATATAATAAAAAATATCATAGCTAGCTCTCTAATACTCGCGTTTTTTGTAGCTCCAGTTTTCGTAAGTGCTAGCGCTTTGGATGATGAATATGATAAAGGTGTGATTGCTTCAAAATATAATGATACTGATTCAAATAAGACAGTGAGTTTGATAGTTATAAAAGTCATAAGTTGGTTACTTAGGATTCTAGCCGCACTTGCTGTGATGGTTTTGATTATAGCTGGTATGATGTATATCCTTTCTGGTGGAGATGAAGGTAAAGCTAGTACTGCAAAGACTTGGATACTCTACGCAATCATAGGTCTAATAATTGCTCTACTTGGTTGGGTGATTGTAAATTTGGCGACGCAATTAGTAAAAACTGGTAGTTAGAGTTTGCGGACAAATTTCAAAAACTTTGGGATATTCTCAAAGTTTTTTTTGTTTTGATGTATGACATGATATAATATAAATATAAATTGTAAAATAAAAAAGAAAGGAGGTGCATGTAAATATGAATATAATAAAAAATGTTACAGCTGGTTTTTTGATGGTTGTGTTTTTGGTGACTCCTTTTTTTGTAAATTTTTCACTTGTTTCTGCTAAGAGTTTAGATAAAGAATACAGTGATGGATTAGAAAAGACAGAATATAATAAAAGTGGTAATACAACTGTACAAGATATAATAGTGAAAGTCATAAGTTGGTTACTTAGAATTCTAGCTGCACTTGCTGTGATGGTTTTGATTATAGCTGGTATGATGTATATCCTTTCTGGTGGAGATGAGGGGAGAGTTAGTACTGCAAAGACTTGGATACTCTACGCAATCATAGGTCTAATAATTGCTCTACTTGGTTGGGTGATTGTAAATTTGGCGACGCAATTAGTAAAAACTGGTAGTTAGAGTTTGTGGACAAATTTCAAAAACTTTGAGAATATCCCAAAGTTTTTTGTTTTTTTGGTAAGAGTCGTGTATAATGTAAGTATATAAACTTACAAAATAAATATGAAATTTTTTAGTTGGAGTTTTTTGATTTTTACTTTACTGTTGGGTAATAACCTTTTCTTTGTAGAGTATGCAGGGGCAACTGATTTTCCTACATATGAAGAAGGACTTGGCGCTACAAAGTTTAATGCAAAAGGAACTGAGATAACAGCTAATGGTGTTATTTATAAAGTTGTTAAATTTGTACTTAGTTTCTTGGCTGCTTTGGCGGTTGTTATAATTATAATAAACGGATTTATATATATTACTTCTGGAGGAGATGAAGCTAGAGTGGGTGTTGCTAGGACTTGGCTTGTATATGCTATAGTAGGTTTGATTATTGTATTGCTTGCTTGGGTAGTTGTGAGAACTATATCTACACTTACAGGCATGTCATAATTACATTAAAATCAAAATTAATCAAAAAAATATGAATTTTAAATCATTACGTCTTGGGTTAATAGTTTGGGGTTTGTTTGTTGTATTTGGGATGAGTCAATACGCACTAGCTGATCCTATCCCTCCTACGTTTAATTGTGAGTCAACAGAAGGATACAAATTGACAGATGGAGTTTGTTTGCCAGACCCAGACAAAACTCATGGATTATCCAAAGACGCTTCAGTTACTGCTGTGGTTTTGAAGATTGTGCGATTTATATTGCAATTTCTAGGATCTCTAGCTGTACTTATGATAATAGTTGGAGGACTTATGTATATGACTTCTGCTGGAGATGATAGAAAGGTTGACACAGCCAAGAATTTGCTTACTTATGCTATTTATGGGTTAGTAATAGCGCTACTTGCATATGTGATAGTATATGTCTTGTCCAAAGCGCTAGGAGTTATTTAATTACTATAAAAATTATATATGAAAAACAAACTCAAAAATTACACAAAAACTTCACTGCTAGCTACTCTTATAATCGCTTTTTGTCTATTAATTATCTCTCCTCAAAGTGTTTTTGCGCAAGGTGGCGCTGGTGCTGGCGGTGCAGGAGCAGGAGGTGCGGGTGGAGCAGGTGGAGGCGCTGGTGCTGGCGGAGGTGGAGGTGGACCGCATGGAAGTAAAGATGATGTAGATTTCGTAAATCCTCTTGAATTCAATAGTGTAGAGGCTTTGCTTACAAATATACTAACTACTGTACAGATGATGATAGGTGTGCTGGCGATTGTGTTTATAGTGATAGGAGGGATAATCTACATCACTTCAGCAGGAGACGAGAAGCGCACTAGCATGGCAAAGACTGCTATATGGGCAGCCATTATCGGGGGCTCACTTGCCTTTGCGGCTCCCTCATTTCTCAAAGAAATCTACAGCGTGCTCAGGGTCGAAAAAGACAAAGTACCCACCAAGGCTCAAGCTGCTCTTACTCTCTCTGAGATAGTGCTAAATTTCCTCAAGTTACTTATGAGTTTTATCGGAGGACTTAGCGTGCTTATGATAATAGTGGGGGGTGTGATATATATCACGTCAGCAGGAGATGAGAAGCGCTCAGAAATGGGCAAAAACACTGTAAAATTTGCCATGATTGGTATAGTGGTAGCTATGCTTTCGCTAGTTATCATCAAGGTACTAGCACAGGTGATAGTAAAGGTGTCCTAGAAGCGCAAAAAACATAAACAAAATAAAACAGCAGAATCAAATGATATTGATTCTGCTTTGTGTTTGAGTTGACAAGATTAGATCTCATCAACTGTTACATGCCACTCACCGCTTATAACGGTTTCGTGAGCATCAAAATTTACATATAAATAGACCTTACTTTTAGGAGGAAATATAGTGGCATCTATTACATATAGATTACTACCTATAGTAATTTTTTTTAATAACTTTCTATTTTTTTTGATTACTATTATAGCCATTCCATAATGTTGATGTGGACTAATAGCATCCTTACCAAAAGTGCCTCTATTTGGAAAGCTGAATTTTTTGTAATTTAGTCTAGGTATTGAACCACTACTACAAATTCTGTATTTAAATGGCTTTTCGTTGTATTCCTGACCATCACTTAAAAATTCTAAATCACATCCACTTACTTTGATTCTGTAACTCTTGTTGTGTTTTATAGTGAACAGGTATGTACCATCAGTTTTGTCTGGCACATAATCCCCATCCACTATTCTATTTAGAGGAATAGGTGTAGAAGTAGGAGTTGATGATGATGCAAACTCTGAAGCACCTTGGTATATACTGATACCAAACTCTAATATCAAATAGAGTATGGTAATAAGCAAGCCCCACCAAAACATGCTACTTAGTACAGCAAAAATTTGAGATATTATATTTTTTGCTGTTTTAGTAGCTTCTTTGGCCTCTTTTGCGGTTTGTGCTACCGCTCCTTTGGCCTCACTCAATGCCTCTTTAACCTTAGACTTAGAAGATGAATCATCTTTAGTATCATCATCTTTATTAGATGAATCGTCCTTAGATTTATCATCATCTTTAGAGTCATCTTTGACTATAGTCTCATCACCATATTTAATATCATCATTATCTTTGACTTTAATTTTTAACGGGTTCGATAGTTTTTCACTAAACGTTTTCCCGAATTTAATTGTTGTCAGTAGTAATGCTGTTAATAATATTGATACTAGTACTGTTGTCATTTTTTAATCCTTTTTAAATACTTGTGATATTAGAGCACCTAATGCCCCTAAATCAGTGTCTCCACTGAAATGCTTTATATTGAAGTCATCTAGATCCATACCCTGCATTTTACCTGCCATGTATGTTGCAACATGCGGTTTGATTCCTCTAGCTATCAGTTCATCAACTAATGCAGTGTGTGTATCTACATGGCGTTTTTCAGCTTTACGCTCAGCCTCTTCTTTCTCAATCTGCGCGTATGAATCTTCTATATCCTTTCTTACATCAATTGAAGTAATATTTAAAGATTCTGCCTCAAATGCCATTTTGCTCACTTTTTGAAATATACCGTTTTGTGGCATATTAGTGATAGACTTGCCATTTCTGACAATTGCATCTCTTTGGAGATGTGAAATGGTAAAGACTTTTATGTTTTTATCCACAATGTCTTTTATCTTTTCATCTTCAGAAATAAGTGCTAGTTCATCTCTTAGAAGCTGCGTTGGTTGTGCTCCTGTAACATCTACTGTAACAGATTCTCTGATTCCATCGGGAGAAACCACTATTTTTTTGGTATACCCTTTGCTCTCAAAGAAAAGTCTATCATAAGTCGCTATTGCACGAGCTTTCCAGAACGCATCTTCTAGTAGAATTGGAAACTCCTTCGTAGAAGGAAATACTATTCCATAACTCATTACAACTTTTACTATTTTTATGGAGTTGTTGATATATATTGAGTATGAGCTCATAGATAATTTTTTTAATTCTTCTGGAGTTACTAGATAACAAACAGTAAGAATACTACTTCTCAATGAGTCTTTCATCACTATTTGAATTTCTTTCATCCAATTTTCTCCTAAATCAATAATTTTATGGAGAAAACCTTTTCTGATGTGATATAAGAACTCTAAGTTAATAGCGCCAGCTTTGGTACCATTTGGAAAAGACGGAATCTCTTTACTGTTTTCATTCATTTGCAACGAAATACTTTGTGTTGTTGTTGTAAAATCAATCGTTTTGCTCATTGGAATAACCCAAGCTATACCTTCACTCAACTCTTCTTTAAGCACTTTCTCAAAAAACACCATCAATATCTGTGTTCTAAGAGGTATGAACTTTAATCCAATCACCAACAACAATATCACTGATGCAGCAAAGAATGTTATGATATATTCAACATTCTCTTTTATTAACAAGTTCATTCTTAGTGTTATAACTAAAGAGATTAAACTTGCATATATGACACCAAACACAAAACCGTTACCACTTGTTCCGACAGCTCTCCACGCGCTTTTAAGTGCAAAAACGGTTAAAAATACTGTTATTAAGAATCCAATGGATTCTATAGCAACATCTAATGCATTTAACTGTTTTATATCACTCAAATAGCCTAAATGAGCTCCAGTTATGTAAGTAGTAATTATAGTTAAAATTGCTAAAGTTAAAAATAAGGCCCAATTGCCCAAACTACGTAAAAAATTCATTTTTTACTCCTTATGTTAAAGTACTGGTTTAGTTGAATTTTTGATGCAAAAACTTACATCAATCTAAACCTACAATTAGTATAGCATGGGATAAAAATTTTGTCAAGTTTTTTTTGCAGTAACTATTCAGGTTTTTCTAAAAAAACTCCAAAATGCCTTAGCTGACGCATTTTAAATTTATTTTATTTTTTTAGAAACTCGTTATTTAAAACATTTTTAAAAATGTACTAAAAAAATTAAATAGTTACTTTTCGTAAAAGTAAAAAAATAAAAAAACAGAACTAAATGATATTAATTCTGCTTATAAAAGTTTTTTACTATTTGTCTCCTTTTTGGCTAGACAAAAGAGTAGAGAGACCAGCAAGCACTTTTGATAAATCAGAATTTCCTTCAAATTTATGCTTTTTGATCTCATGAGTTGATAAGCCTTCGATGCCTTGTATTTTAGCAGCTAAAACAACAGCTAAATCATCGTCTATTCCATATTTTTTTAGCTCTTTTAGTATCATAGAATGAGTCTGAGCGCTTTGCAATTCAGCTTTGCGTTGTACATTTTCTAACTCATTTCTATGTGCTTGCGCTTTAATGTCATCTGTTGCTTGAATATTTAGTAAATTCAAAGACACAGGCATTATCCCAAGTTCTAAGGTTTTGTAAAATATTCCTTTGAGATTGTGTATAGATACACCATTTAATACTAAATTGTTTTCTTGAAACTTGTCAAAAACACAAACACTCAAATCATTTTTGATCACATAATCTATTTTTTCTTTGGATGTTTTTACAAAAAGTACTCTTAGAATTTTATCGTGGGGTTTATTTCCTTCTTTGTTTAAGTATATTAAGTGCTGTTTTTCTTGTTTTGATATGACTTTAGGAAAGTAACCTTTTTGAGCCATAAAAACATCATCAAAAGCATCACAAGCTCTCTTTTTCCAAAATGAATTTTTGACAAGATCTGGAAAGTCTTTGATAGATGCAAAGAAAGCACCATGGAAAAGCACAAACTTAAACATTTCTGAGTTACTAAGTAGTGCAATAGAATAAGAATTAAAAAACTTTTCCTTCAATTCATCTATTGTAATACTATTACTTAGCGCAATGAGAGCAGGCGGTATAGAATCGTTTATGACTACTTCTATCTCATACTTCCAATTCTCACCTAAATAAATTAGTTTATGTAAGTTATTGGCTTTTAGATGATACATAAATATTAGCTCAAACTCCTTGAGTCTGGTGCCATTTGGAAACATGGGTATATCTTCACCTCGTTTTGTGAGATTTAATGTTTGTCGTGTCATGTCATAAATTCTTATCTCAGCAAAAGGCAGAATCCATGCTATACCATCTCTAATCTCGTCTCTTACTAGAATTCTACCAAAGAAAATTAGTAGAATTTGATGTTTTGCTGGCACAACTTGATATCCAGCATACATAGATAGAAGAAACAACATAGAAAACACTACAATAGGAAATACTGCAGTATTTGGCACAAGCATAGTAACTCTAATAGTTATAATTATAGCTATTAGGACTGAGAATACTATACCAAAAGAAAAACCATTGTTACTGGTTCCTAGTTCTTTCCATGCTTTTTCTAAAGCAAAACCAGTAAGTAACACTGTTGTTACAAACATAATCATCTCTGATAATGCTTGTATTAGAGTTACTCTCGAGAAATCTGCTAGGTTTGCAAAAGAACCTAAATTCATTCCTGCTATATAAGTAACTACAATAGCACCGCCTGCTAAAGTTAAAAATAAGGCCCAATTGCCCAAACTACGTAAAAAATTCATTTTTTACTCCTTATGTTAAAGTACTGGTTTAGTTGAATTTTTGATGCAAAAACTTACATCAATCTAAACCTATGATTAGTATAGTATGGGATAAAAATTTTGTCAAGTTTTTTTTGTAGTAATTATTCAGGTTTTTCTAGTATGTCCCAAAAAACGCTTTAAGTAAGAGGTTTTGGAAGAATGAAATATTTTTTATAAATTTTTTATTAAGGTATTTTTGAATTTTTTTCAGATAGACGTGAGTAGTTACTTTGGAATTTAAGTAAATTCAATATCTCTCTGAGATAGTGCTAAATTTCCTCAAGCTACTTATGAGTTTTATCGGAGGACTTAGCTGCTTATGATAATAGTGGGGGCGTGATATATATCACTTCAGCAGGAGATGAGAAGCGCTCAGAAATGGGCAAAAACACTGTAAAATTTGCCATGATTGGTATAGTGGTAGCTATGCTTTCGCTAGTTATCATCAAGGTACTAGCGCAGGTGATAGTAAAGGTGTCCTAGAAGCGCAAAAAAAACAACAAAAATAAACAAAATAAAACAGCAGAATCAAAATTATATTGATTCTGCTTATGCTTATTTTTTGTGCCCTCCTTTATTGTTTAAAATGGTTAAGAAATTTTCAAAAAATTTTTCATTTTTAATTATATTAAAAATTGATCCTAAATTTTTCATTTCTATTAAATTAGCAGCTAAGTTAATAGCATTACTATCTGATAAACCTTGTTTTTTAAAGTCCTTTATTAATGAAAAATAAGATTTAATTTTTTCTAATTTCCTTTCCTTTTTTATTTCTTCTTCTCTCTTTTGCATGAGATCATCCTTTTTTTTGTCTATTTCTCTCTGAACTTGGTCTGTTGGTTCAATAGACATAATTCCTAAGTGTTTAGGTAAAATTCCAAGCTCCATGACTTGCTCAAAAACACCTCTGATGCGAATAAACTTTATAAATCCATGTGATGCTAGAGTGTTTCGTTCAAGCTCATTAAAAACACAAATTTCTAGATTATTTTTTATAACATAATCTATTTTGTACTTGGTTTTTATTGAAGAAAGTTTCTCCATGATCTTATTTTCAGGTTTATTACCTTGAATATCTACATATTCTAAACACTGATTTCCTTCTTTTGCTACGATTTTTGGGGAATAACCTTGTTTAATTAGATAATCACTGTCAAAAGTTTCACATACTCTTTTTTGCCAAAATGAGTTTTTGAGGAGTTCTGGAAAATCTTTTGTAGATGGGAAAAAAGTTCCGTATGAAAGCAAAACTATAAGTTTTCGTGGGTTAGTGATTACTGTCATGAAATGAGAACCAATTCCTTGATCAAAAATAATACTGTTATCTAGCATTGCAAATGCTTTTGGTATCGTATTATCTATAATTGACTCTATTTTATGTTGAATATCAACTTTTAAATAATTATGTAAATTATTCTTTTTTAGTTGATACATAAAACTTATCTCAAGCTTTTTGAACTTGGTTATGTTCAAAAAATCCATTGATAGATCATCACTTTTTCTTATTAATTCGATTTTCTGTGACGACATATCAAACAAGCGAAATTTTGAAAAAAGTGGCAATTTCCATGCCAAGCCTTCTTTAAGCTCTTGTTTTCCTAGAAAGTTAAAAAACACTAGTAGAGCTCTATGTCTAGGTGGTATTACTTTGAGTCCCGCAGCAAATAATAAAGCAAATATTATTCCAAAAATGGCAAAATTATTCACCAACGAGTCAGCATATCCTGCAAATATACTTAATCTAATCGTAATAATTAGAGAAAGTAAAGATGCAAATGCAATCCCGAACACAAAACCGTTAAAAGATATACTAAACGCATTCCAGATTTTTTTCAGTGCAAATGCTAGTAGCGTCAAAGTCACGATTAACGCAGTGACTTCTATTACTACATTAATGACAGTTAAGCTGTTTTTCAGTTCAGCTATACTAGCAACGGTCCCAAAGTGAAGTGCTGCCCAGACTGTTGTAGCAACAGCTCCACCTATCAGCAAGACAACTGGGGCGATAGCTACACTCATCCAAAATATAATTAGGGTAAAATTACCCAAACCTTTAAGGAAATTCATAATGTACTCCTTGTTGTAAATGTACTAGATTTAGTTTTTGAATTTTAGTGTAAATTTACACTATACTAAACCTATGATTAGCGTATCATATAAAAAGTACTTTGTCAAATTTTTATAAAATAATAGAAAATGCAACGATTAACGTTTTCAAATGCAGCGATTATTTGCGATAAAATAAGGGTTTTGGAGGAGTGTGGGGCAAAAACGCCGCAATTAGCATTTTCAAATGCAGCGATTAGATATTGATAATTTTAAGCAATAGAAACGTTTTCTCAAAACATATCTACATATAACACAGGAAACATTTTATGATTTGTATTAATTTTACAATTTTGGCGTTTTGTATTAAAATAAGGAACAAATAGTCTAACTTTATATATTTATGAGTACACAAAACATTGCACTTAGATTTAAGGACGTTTCATTTGAACATGAAGGTGGTTTTAAGACACTAGATGACGCTTCATTTGCTCTTAGACAAGGAGCAAAAGTTGCGCTTATGGGACAAAACGGAGCAGGAAAAAGCACGTTATTTAAATTAATAACAGGAGAACTAAAACCAGAAAGTGGAGGAGTGCATATAAATAATGGTTTAAGTGTGGCACTTGCTCAGCAAGTTATACCTAGAATTCAGCTTGAGTTGAGTGTGAGAGATTTTTTTGCTAGTTATTTCAAAGGAGAGGATTACGAATTAGACAAAAAGATAAAAGAAGTATTAGAAATTGTAAATTTAGATATTCCTATAGAAAAAAAGGTTAGTGAGTTTTCTGGAGGACAGCAAGCACGTTTATTACTCGCTTCGGCACTTATTCAAGAGCCAGATATACTACTACTAGATGAGCCGACAAATAATTTGGATGCAGATGGAATTGGGTATCTTATGTCTTTTCTTATGATGTATGAAAAAACTTGTATAGTAATTTCTCATGATGCGGATTTTTTGAATACTTTTACAGATGGAGTTTTGTATCTGGATATATACACTCATACTATAGAGCAGTATGTGGGGGATTATTATACAGTAGTAGAAGAAATTAAAGCAAGAATAGACAAAGAAAAGAAAAAAAACGCACAATTTGAGAAAAAAATTAAAGAAAATAAAGAAAAAATAAACTATTTTCAAAACAAAGGAGGAAAGATGAGATTACTTGCCAAAAAACTGAGAGAAGAAGTGAAAGAAATGGAGGAATCAAAGGTGGATGTAAGAAAGGAAGATAAAGCTATAAGAGAGTTTGAAATACCAGTTCAAAGTGATATAAATGGAGATATACTGGTATTAAATGAATTAACTATCATGAAAGATAAGAAAGTCGTTTCTAATGAGGTAGATATTAAACTTAGGAAAAACCAACACCTTCTATTAAAAGGTCCAAATGGAATAGGAAAAACTACCCTACTTGAAAAACTTGCCTCAGGACACGCCAAAGGAGAATATGTATTGGAAGGCATAAAAATTGGATATTATAGACAAGATTTTTCTACACTTGACTTTAATAGTACTGTCTACGATGCACTTATGAGTGTAATGGCTAAAAAAGAAGAAGAACACATGAGAAGGGTGGCGGCTGGATTTCTTATAAAAAATAACTTAATGGAAGAAAAAATTGGAAGTTTATCAGAAGGACAAAAAGGTTTAGTTGCATTTGCTCAGCTTGTGTTACTTGAACCTGGTCTTTTGATTTTGGATGAGCCTACAAATCACATAAATTTTAGACACATTCCACTTATAGCCAAAGCACTAGATAGTTACAAAGGCGCTATGATACTTGTTTCTCACGTAGAAGAATTTGTCCAGCAAATAAGAATAGACGAGGAACTTGATTTAGCTAAATTTTTGGATAAATAATTTTTGATTTATTTTTCAAAGATTACATAACCCTTACTAGGCACAGTTTCTATTGGACAAAAATTTTTAGAAAGTTTTTTTCTTAGATTAGATATGTAAACATCGATTAAATTTAAGGATTTTTTGGTGTTATTTGGCTTTATATGGGTCAATAATTCTTTTCGGGATACAATTTTATTTGCCTTTTTTATAAGCTAAAGTCGAATAGTCATTTCTTTATTAGTGAGTTTTATTTT
>JALWEZ010000107.1 GCA_027039165.1 Candidatus Moraniibacteriota bacterium | reverse complement strand
CTGGTGCATGAGCAAAAACCACTAAAAAATTTTTTGATATAAGTTTATTGTGATATAATAATACTAGATATGTTTGTATGTATTAATATAGCAAGATAAAATTATGACAGAAAATAAAAGTACAGTAATCAAAAAAATTGTTGCTCGTGAAATTTTGGATTCTCGTGGAGTTCCTACTGTTGAAGCTGAAGTTACTTTGGAAAATGGTATAAAAGCTTGGTCTCAAATTCCAAGTGGTTCTTCTACGGGTGCTTTGGAGGCAATAGAACTTAGAGATGGTGATGAGAATAGATATTTTGGTAAGGGTGTGTTAAAAGCAGTTTCTAATGTAAATAATGAAATAGCAGATGCTATAGTTGGTTTAGACGCTCTTAATCAAAAAGAAATTGATCAAAAAATGATAGAAATTGATGGTACAAATAATAAAGGAAATCTAGGAGCTAATGCAATTTTATCAGCTTCTTTGGCGGTTTGTAGAGTAGCTGCGATTAGCAAAGATTTGCCACTTTACGCATACATAGCACAACTTCATGACAATAATGAGCAGTTACACACCCCAATGCCGATGTTTAATATAATAAACGGAGGAAAACATGCTGATAGTGGACTTGCTATTCAAGAATATAAAATGGTTCCTTTTGGAATAGAGACTTTTAAAGAACAATACAGAGCTGGTAGTGAGGTATTCCATGCGCTTAAAAGTTTATTAAAAGAAAATGGTGAAACTATTTCAGTTGGAGATGAGGGGGGATTTGCTCCTAAGCTGAAAGATAATTCAGCTCCTTTAGAAGAAATTGCAAAAGCTTGTCAAAAAGCAGGGTATGAGTTTAAAAAAGATATAGCTATAGGAATAGATGCGGCTGCTAATTCATTTTTTGACGAAGAGGCTCAAAAATATGTATTTGAAATTGAAGATAAATCTTTTTCAACAGATGAAATTATAGAGGTGTATAGAGATTGGATTCAAAATTATGGTGTAATCTCTATAGAGGATGGTATAATAGAGGATGATTGGGAAGGATGGTCAAATATGTACAACAAACTAGGAGATAAGATTATGATGATAGGAGATGATCTTTTAGTTACAAATGTTGAGTTATTAAAAAAGGCGATAGAAAATAATTCTTGTAATGCAGTACTTATAAAGCCAAATCAAATAGGAACGCTTAGTGAGACTTTAGCTTGCATGAAACTTGCTCAAGAAAATGGTATAAAAACAGTTGTATCTCACAGAAGCGGTGAAACTATTGATGATTTTATAGCTGATTTGTCTGTGGGAGCTGGTGCAGATTTTATAAAAACAGGGTCTTTGTCTAGAGGAGAAAGACTGGTAAAATATAATAGATTATTAAGCATAGAAGAGCAACTTAATAAATAAGTGTGATGAATAAGAATAAAAAACAAAAACAAAAAGTTATTTGTATAGGTTCCATGGGTAGAGATATTTTTTTTCCTACAAATGCAGGAAATGTTGAGAGAGATTTAAAAAAGGGAGGAAAGGGTCAAAAATGGAGTTTTGGATATGGAGAAAAAATTCATATAGATGACAAATTTCAAGCTCCTGGCGGATGTGCTTGTAATATTAGCGTTGGACTTGCGCGACTCGGAATTCAAACAAGTGCTTACGGTATTGTTGGAGAAGATTCGGATGGTGAATGGATAAAAGATAAATTAAAGCAGGAAAATGTTTCTACTCAATTAGTTAAAACACAAAAAGATTCTAATAGTGATATCTCTTTAATTCTTGTAAGAGAAGATAATGGGGATAGGATTATTTTTGCAAATAGAGATGTTGGTGAAAATTTACTTTTGGATTTTCAAGAGATTGAAGGGTATGATTGGTTGTTTGTGGGTTCCTTGTATGGAGATAAAAGAATTCATAATATGAGCGTAATTCACGATGTTGTAGTAAAAAAGGGTACTCGTTTAGCATTTAATCCAGGAATATCTAATATTAAGGACGATATAGAAAAGGTGTTTGACTTACTATATCACACTAGTATTTTATTCGTAAATAAAAAAGAAGCTCAAGAAATATTGAAAAAACGAAAAAAAATGGATATTACAAATGTAAATATTTTGAAAGAGATTGAATTGCTTAGAGAACTCGATAAATTACTTTTTGACAAAAAATCCATAATAGTTCTAACTTTTGGAAATAAAGGAGCTTGGGTTCTGAAAGAAGATAAAAAAATAGTACATGTTTCAACATTGAAATCTGATATTAAAGATACAACTGGAGCAGGGGATGCATTTGCAAGTGGTTTTCTAGCTTCGAAACTTTTGGGAAATTCTACTGAAAAATCTATGCAATGGGGAGCGAATAATAGTCGTAATGTAATAAGTGAATATGGGGCTCATAAAGGTTTATTGGATATGTATAAAATTAAATCGGAATGTTCTAAGTTTTTATTGAAAGTAGTGGTATAATAAATATATGGGTATTTTTTCAAAATTAAAAAATAAAACAAAAAACAATAGAGAGCATTATCTGTCTCTTGATATAGGCACAAAGGTTGTAAAAGCTTTGGTGTTTTATGTTGACGAAAATGAAAAAAAAGGTGTTGTAATAGGTACAGGGAGATGTGATCAGAAAAATGGAAATATGCAAAGTGGAGCAATATCAGATATATCAGGTGTGATTTTGGCTTGTAGAGAAGCTATAGAAGAGGCTCAAACGATGGCGGGTGTTGGAAAAGTTTCAAAAGTTGTTATGGGAATTGCTGGAGAATTAGTAAAGGGAACTACAACAACGGTTCATTATGAGAGAGTGAATTCAGAAGATAGAATTGATTTAGCGGAATTGAAAGAAATTATAAAAAAAGTTCAAGAAAAAGCTTACGAAAGAATTACAAAGCAAATTGCATGGGAATTAGGAAGAGAAGTGGAAGTGAAACTTATAAATGCGGCTATAGTGGATGTGAGAATAGATGGTTACAGAATTACAAATCCACTCAATTTTCAAGGAAAGCGAGTTAGTATAAGTATTTTTAATGCTCATGCTCCAGTTTTACATTTAGGAGCAATTAACACAATTGCAAATGAATTAGATTTGGAATTAGAGAATGTAGTCGCAGAGCCTTATGCTGTGTCATCATCTGTTGGATATGAAGATATACTAGATTTTAGTGCAATTTTTATAGATATTGGTGGTGGAACAACAGACGTTGCGGTTGTGAGAAATGGCGGACTTGAGGGAACTAAAATGTTTGCCATAGGTGGTATAGCATTTACTAAAAGATTAGCTCATGATTTTAGGATTACAATGGCAGAAGCAGAGAAATTGAAAGTTGAATATTCGCATGGAGAAGTTTCTGGAGAACTTAAAGAAAAAATAAGAGAAATAATTTTGGAGGATGCAGTAGTTTGGCTTAGTGGGGTAGAGCTATCATTAGCTGAATTTGCAGAAAATGATTTATTACCTCCTCAAATATATATTTGTGGAGGAGGAAGTGCTTTACCAGAATTACAAGAGGCACTGCTTAGTAATAAATGGGTTCAAAATTTACCATTTTCTAATTCGCCAAGAGTAAGTTTTTTGAAGCCAAGGGATGTTGCAAGAATGATAGATACTACAAAAAAATTAGACAGTCCCCAAGATGTAACGCCACTTGCTTTGGCTAATCTTATTGTAGATAATCAAGATGAAGAAAGAGTTTTGGTGCAAATTTTGAGAAGAATAATGCGATCAATCTAATATTATTATTATGACAACAAGAGAGAATTTTTATGAATTATACATTTCTGCAGAAGAGGAAGTTACTACTATAATAAGTAGAGTTCATGCAGTCAAAGAACGTTATGTTGTTTTAATTATTCCAAAAAATGCACTACTTTTACAAAGTACTATAAATTTACGTTTATTAAGTAAAGAATCAAAAAAATATCAAAAAGAAATTGTTATAGTTACTCAAGATGAATTTGGTTTAAGACTTGCAGAAAGATTAGGGATTTACACTGAAACTCTTACAACTTGGCAAAAAGAAATGTCAGGTAGTGATGAGATAAATGAAGAATCTTTTCAAATTGAAAAAAATGACACAAAACAAAGAAAAGAAATAATTTCTAATAATAAAAAGAATATCGGATCGAATGAATATTAT
>JALWEZ010000106.1 GCA_027039165.1 Candidatus Moraniibacteriota bacterium | reverse complement strand
GGATGTACCTAGCGAAGAAATTTTTAAGAGAGATAGAGATATAGAACAGGGAATAGAATACATTAAAAATAAAAGTAAAATTTACAAATCAATTCTTCATAAATGGAGTATCTTGTCTGTAGATGGAAGCAGGAGCAAAGAAGAAATTTTTACTGATTTAAAACAAAAAATTCAATTATAATTAATATTACTCATGAAAAAAACTCTCACTTTATCTTTTTTATTTCTAGTTTTTGCTGAGTTTGTTTACAATATATCAGCTTATGTAATTAAATTTGGTCTGAGTCGTAATTTAAGTATTGATGAGTATGGTAAATATAGCGTAGTAATTTCATTTACTACAATGCTTATAGTACTTGTAGGTAGGGGAGTGCCAACTGCAATGAATAAGCGTATAAGTGAGCAAGGCTCAAACTGGGGTAAAATTTTAGCTATCAAAAAAATTTCTGAGAAATTGCAGACTTATATAATTTTGTCTATAACAGTATTATTTTTTCTAATGGCGCCTGTTGTTGCACATTTTTTTAAAGATGAAAGTCTTACAAATTTGTTTAGGCTCAGTAGTCTGCTAATCCCAACTTTTGCTCTTTCTTCGTTTCATGTGGCTTATTTTAATGGTCTAAGAGCTTTTGGGGCAATGACAACTCTCAAAATTTTTAGAGGAATTTTTAGAGGAATTTTTATAATACTTGGAGCTTATTTTTATGGAATTATAGGAGCTATAGTTGGAGCAATAATTGCACCATTTTCAGTTTATTTAGTCGCTATTGTATTTGATAAATTTGTAGTAAAAAAACCCACTGGCATAAAAATTTCTAAGTATCCATACAAAAACATATTGTCCTATGCTTATAAATTTCTAGCATTTTTATTTTTCTATGAATTTTTTACAAGAGTTGATTTGTATCTTATAAAATTTTTCTTGCATAGTGATAAGTTAACTGGTCTTTATGATGCAGCACTTACTACAGCACTTATACCGTATTTTGGTGTTTTTGCACTTACGTTTGTTTTGTTTCCGACAATGTCTAAATTATCAGCTACCAAAGAAAGCGAAAAAATAAAAAAATTGCTTACAAGAGTTTTGGTTTTCCTAGTTGTCAGTCTTGGAGCGTCTTCTTTGATTCTGTTGTTTTTTTCAGATTATATAATAAATATGCTTTTTGGAGCAAAGTTTGAAGAAGCTTATAGTCTTGTGTCACTTATGCTTGGAGGGACTTTTTTTGGTACTATATTTTATATATTTGCATCAGTGTTAAACGGCTCAGGACACACCAAAATAACTTCTTCTATAGTTGCTATAGCGCTACTTTTTTCTATAGCGTTAAATAGTATTTTCTTACCAACACATGGTTTATGTGCTTCTGCACTGATATTTTCGATTACTTCAACATTTATGGGTGTAAGTGTATTATTTTTCATTTATAAAATATTTTTCAAAAATAAAAGTCTACCTAAAACATAAAATACACAAATTAATTTACACAATTTTAAAATAAACAATATGAAAATATATATAGTCAGACATGGTGAAAGCACCTCTGACATAAAAGAAAAATATGATGGTGACTATATGATGACCATCTCACAAAAAGTGGTTTAAATGATGCAAAAACTATTGCACAAAAGTTAAAAGATGAGAGTGTTGATATTATTTATTCTAGCTCAAAGATTAGAGCTATAGAAACTGCTGAAATTCTTAAAGAAAGTTTGAATTGTCCTGTTGTAATATCTGATGATTTTGTAGAGCAAGACATTTACAATGCTTACGCTGAGCTTGGCAAAAATCAACCAGAAGAAGAATATAGAAAACTTGGTGAACTACTTGCAAGCGACACTCTAATAGTAGGCGTAGAATCTTATAAATCTTTCAAAAAAAGAATTATCACAGGTTTTTCCAAAATAATCCAAGAAAATCCAAAAACTGTTTTGATAGTTACACACGGTGGTCCAATTCGATGCATTTTCCGAGAAATCATAAAAACAAAAGAACTTTCTAGAATTAGCAATGGAGCTATAATTGAATTAAATATGGATAACTCAAATATTTCTATCATCTCCATGGATGGAGCTAAGTTTTAAACAGGTTCTAATAGGTAGAATCTAACAAATACTTGAGTATAAAGTTATATAGTGCTAACATATATATATCAAATGTTAATTTTTTTCAAATATGCACGAGAAATATACTAAACCATATGATTCTTCTCAAATAGAAGATGGCATTTATAAGTTATGGGAGGAATCTGGGTATTTTAATCCAGATAATTTACCAGGAGATGGAAAAAAAACTTTTTGTATAGTTTTGCCACCACCCAACGCAAACGGTAGACTTCATGCGGGACACGGTTCTGATTTTGTTATAAAAGATATAATGGGTAGGTATCATAGAATGCTTGGTAAAAAAGTACTTCTTTTGCCAGGAGCAGATCATGCTGGTTTTGAAACTCAAGGAGTTTTTGAAAAAAAATTACAAAAAGAAGGTCGTTCTAGATTTGGAATGGATAGAGAGCAACTTTATAATGAAATTTATGATTTTGTGATGCAAAACAAGCATTTTATGGAGGATGATGTAAGGAAGCTTGGGACTTCTTGTGATTGGTCTAGAAATAAATTTACACTTCAAGATGATATAGTCGATAGAGTAAAAGACACGTTTATCAAAATGTACAATGATGGCATGATTTACAGAGGAAATCGTTCAGTTCATTGGAATCCAAAGTTTAAAACTTCTCTTGCTGATATAGAGACAAAGTTTGAAGATCGCACAGAGCCATTTTATTATTTTCAATATGGTCCTTTTGAAATAGGGACTTCTCGTCCAGAGACAAAATTTGGAGATAAATATGTGGTGGTGCATCCAGATGATGAGAGATATAAGCAGTGGAAAGAAGGGGATACTTTTGAAACTGAATGGATAAATGGAAAGATAAAAGGAACAGTTTTAAAAGATGAGGCAATTGATATGGAGTTTGGAACTGGAGCTATGACTATTACTCCATGGCATGATGCTACAGATTTTGAAATATCTCAGAGACATAATATAGAATATGAACAAGTTATAGATTTAGATGGGCGTTTAATGGATATTGCAGGAGAATTTAAAGGACTAAAAACTCATATTGCTAGAGAGAAAGTTGTTGAGAAATTAAGACAAAAAGGTCTTGTTACAAGAATTGAAGAAAAACACACTCACGCTGTAAGGGTTTGTGAGAGAACTGGAGTAGTACTTGAACCTCAACTTATGAGTCAATGGTTTATAAAAATGAAACCTTTGACACAAAAAGCTCTAAAAGCATTGGATGATGAGAGATTTAGTTTTGTTTCTGAGCAATTTGAAAAAACTTTTAGGTATTGGATGGAAAATCCGATGGATTGGAATATTTCAAGACAAATTGTTTGGGGAATTCAAATTCCTGCATGGTTTAGAAATAAAGATGCAGAAAATGAGGAAGTTATTGTTTCAAAAACGAAACCAGAAGGTGATGGTTGGCAACAAGATCCAGATACCTTTGATACATGGTTTTCTTCAGGTCAATGGCCACTTTTAGTTCTTAATTATCCAGAAGGAGAGGATTTTAAAACATTTTTCCCGACAGATGTAATGGAAACAGGTAGAGATTTAGTATTTAAATGGGTTCCTCGTATGATAATGTTTAGTTTGTATCTTACTAATGAAATTCCATTTAAAACTATATATTTGCACGGTATGGTACTTGATGGAAAAGGTCAAAAAATGTCTAAATCCAAAGGAAATGTTTTGTCTCCAATAGAACTTTCTGATGAATTTGGAACGGATGCGACCAGAATGTCATTTATAGTAGGGAATACGCCTGGTAAGGATATGGCTCTTACAAAGGATAAGGTGAGAGCTTATAAAAAGTTTGCTAATAAATTATGGAATATTACTAGATTTGTTTATTTAAACACACAAAATTTTGATTTTGAGGGATTTGATGAAGTAAATTTAGACAAAGATCAGATAGCAAAAATTGATAAATTATTTAAATTCAAAAAAGAAATGTCGGAAGATATTGAAGAGTTTAGATTATACCTTGCTGCTGAAAAAATATATCACTTTGTATGGCATGAATTTGCAGATAAATTAATAG
>JALWEZ010000105.1 GCA_027039165.1 Candidatus Moraniibacteriota bacterium | reverse complement strand
ATTCAAAAGTCTATCCTGTTGCTGATGGTGTTGTCGTAGATACAAGTAAAAATGGTTGGACTTGTGGTGGTACAATAAACTATGCTTTATTGGTTCGTCATAAGATAAATGACGAAAATGGTACTGCATTTATAGCACTTTATGGACATATAAAAGGAACTGGGGATGAGTATGATAGAGGTGATAAAATATCAGTTACTGACTCTATAGGTGTTATTGGTAGCTATCCTTGTGGTGGAGATCATTTACATTTCAGTATATGGCCAAATAAAAGTACTAAGCCAACTGGTAATTATGGATTGGTTCGTTATCAAGGAACTAAGGATGATCCTAATGCTCCGTGGCCAAAAGATTATGGACAAACATATCCAATAAAGTTTCTGAAAGAACACGAACCATTTAAAGAATCTGAAAAGCGTGCTTTTTTCTACAATGGGCTTGCTTGGATAGGAAGTTATGATTGTTATGATCAAAACAATGAATTCTTTGAAGCTCAGAAGAGAGATGGAGGTGTTTTTCTTACGAAAAATTTATCCAAAGATATGTGCATAAGTGCAGAAGTTTTGTGTGATAAATA
The DNA here is from genome assembly GCA_027039165.1 of Candidatus Moraniibacteriota bacterium. Taxonomy (GTDB): domain Bacteria; phylum Patescibacteriota; class Minisyncoccia; order Moranbacterales; genus JALWEZ01. Next base: position 3,576 of record JALWEZ010000105.1, on the reverse strand, counting down.
TGAAGTGCCACAAGAATGTACTGCAGAAAAACCAATAGAAGAATTTGACGGAAAAAAGGAGTAAAAAATGAAGTTAATTAGTTTAGTATTAGCTGCACTTTTGTGTGGCTCTGTAAATGCAAGTGCTGATTCATGTAAATCTTTTAAAATTGTTGGAGATAGCACAAAAACGCTAAATCCTGGTCCAAATACTAGTCACAATGGTGATAATGGTTCTGGTAGTGGAGGCTTGGCTGATGGTAACATCAAAAAAGTTGAGGTTAATGGTCACCATAGTGTGACGCTTCATCCAGGAGAAAAGTTTTCTTTGAAGGTAGGAATTAACAACAAAGGTGATTCTGTCTATGAAGATGCACAGGTTTATGTGTATCTAACTGATGACAAAGGTGCTGACTTGAGGGGTGATAAGCCACTTAAAAAAGACAAAAATGAAGTCTCAGATTTAGATCCTGATGAGAGAAAGACAGTTCACTTAAGTGGACTCAAAGCTCCGTCAAAGCCTGGAACTTATTACATCTATGCGTGGATAAAGAGTCAGAAGGACACAGCAGATTCTAATTACGACAACGATTATTCAAATACTGGTGATACAGAGGAATATGCAAAAATAACGGTTGTGCCTAGACCGAAACCTGATTTTTTACTGGAAGATTTTGACGCTGCTGTTATGTTTGAGGAAGGCGAAAATCCTAAAGTAAGATATGTCATCAAAAATAATGGTACTGGAGCTAGTGGACAAGTCTGTGAATCAATAAGAGTGTTCCCTAAGCAAGGAAATAATTTACTCTATCATGGTAATTTCTGTCATAGTGCTTCAGATACAGGAAAGGTTGTTAGAACTCTTACGAGATCTTTTGGACCAGGTGTATATCGATTTGAGGCGCGAGCTGATGCAAGTGGCAAATTTGCTGAAAGCAATGAAGGTAATAATTTGAGCACTAAACTTTTCAAAGTATTTGCTAAACCAAAACCTGATATTGTACCAATTCGCATTTTGTTTACTAAGCGAGCAGTAGAAGGTAAACAAACTCAAATCAAATATAATTTGAGAAATGATGGTAAAGCAACGGTTAAAGGTTATGTTTGTGATAGAATCGATGTAATCAAAGATGGTAAATTTGTTAAGTATTTTGACAACTGTCACAGAGAGAATACATTTGAGCCTACTCATGGAAGAGAAAAGACTTTTGATTTTATTGCTCCAAATGAACCTGGTATTTATCAGTTGAGTATTAAAACTGACTTTTGGAATGCCATTAAGGAAAGCAATGAGGGAAATAATAGAAAAGTTATTGATTTCAAAGTATTTTCGAAGCCAAAACCTGATATTGTTGTGACAAAGATATGGTTTTCAAAAGCCGCATTAGCGACTCAGCAGACTCAAGCTAAGTATAATGTCAGAAATAATAGTGGTGTACCAGTAAATGGGTACATATGTGACAGAGTAGATGTTATCAAAAATGGTGGTTATATAAACTACTTCGATAACTGCTATAGTGTACACATCCAGCCTTATCAAAAAGTTGAAAAGGTTGTGAACTTTACTTCTCCAAATACTGCAGGTGGTGGATATAAGCTCAGTGTAAAAGCTGATTTTTACAACGCAATTAAGGAGGCAAATGATTGGAATAATCAAAGAGTCATTGATTTTGCTGTTTTTGCAAAGCCAGTTGCGAGCTATCGTTATTATCACGATAAACTTCATACTCATCTGTTCACATCTAATTATAGTGTGCCAAATGGGTGGAGATATGCTGATAGATCTTTTAAAGTGTTCAGAACTCAAATACCTGGCACTGTGCCTATTTATGCAGCCTGGAATTGGAGAGATAGAACTCATAGATACTCACGCTCAAAAAGTGATTTAAGACATTACTTTTCTGAAGAGCCGTGGGTAGCGTTCTATGCTTACCCAAGTTGGAGACCTGGTACAAAACCAGTCAGAGAGCTGTGGCATCCAAGTCTTCGAGTATATATTTACTCAAATGGTGAGGGAGATGCAAACAAGTTACACGACAGATTTGGATTTCAGAAGAAAAATATAATGTGGTATTCTCCAAATTAATAATTAATATTATTGAGAGGACTACACAAACCTCAAGAACAACGTTTCTTGGGGTTTTTGATTTGGAAATAAATAATATACCTGCTATGGGATAATTTTGAGTTTTGTTTGACATATCGTATTTGTTTTATTATAATTAAATAAGGTAAGGAGGGATTCGAAAGAACTCTCATTTTTTTTACCCTAAGTCAAGTTTATCTGTATTTAGACAGAGAAATTGTGATTTAAAACACTTTAAGAAATAATTAATTTTAAAATTTATGACAGATAAAAATTCTTTTGGAGATTTTACTGGTGCTATAAATGCATTGGCGGAAGAAAAGGGTATAGACAAAGAAAGTCTTCTTTTGACTGTGGAAGCAGCTCTTGCAGCAGCGTACAAAAAGGAATACGGACAAAAAGGTCAAAACATAAGAGCAGAGTTAAATAGTGTAAGTGGAGACATGAGATTTTGGCTTATAAAAGAAGTTGTGGATGAAACAACACGTGAGTTTGTGGATGAAGAAGACGTTAAAGAAATTAAAGAAGACAAAAAAGAAGTTGAGGAGGAAAAAGAGGATGGTGATGAAGAAGAGATAAAACTTCCAAGATTTAATAAGGAGAGGGACATTTTATTAAGTGAAGCACTCAAAAAGAATGCTGATATAGAACTAGGAGACACTATTGAAGAACCTCTTCCAACTCATACTGAATTTGGTCGTGTAGCAGCTCAAACTGCAAAGCAAGTTATAATTCAGAGAGTTCGTGAGTCAGAGAGAGAAATAATGTACAATGAAAACAAAGAAAAAGAAGGACAAATTGTAAATGGAAAAGTACACAGAGTAGAGGGTAAAACAGTTTACATTGATTTAGGAAAATCAATAGGAGTTTTACTTCCAAGAGAGCAAGTGCGTGGTGAGAGATATGAGGTAGGACAACATATTAAAGTATACATAGAAGCAGTAGAGCTAGATTCAAGAGGTCCTGGTATTAGGCTTTCAAGAGTTCATCCGGAAATGGTAAGAAGTCTCTTTGAAATGGAAGTCCCAGAAATATTTGCTGGAACTGTAGAGATTAAAGCTGTTGCAAGGGAAGCTGGTTCTAGAAGTAAAATTGCAGTTTATACAGAATATGAAGATATAGATCCAGTTGGTTCTTGTGTGGGACAAAAAGGCATGAGAGTAAATGCTATAATAGAAGCTCTTGGCGGAGAAAAAATTGATATAATAGAGTGGAATGAAAATCCTGAGGAGTTTATAATTTCAGCGCTTTCACCTGCTCAAGTTATTTCAGTAGATTTGGATGAAAAAACAAAAAGAGCAAAAGTTGTGGTGCCAGATGATCAATTGTCTTTGGCAATTGGAAAGCATGGTCAAAATGTAAGACTTGCTGTAAAATTAACAGGATGGGATTTGGATGTAGAAAGTGAGAGTCAAGAAATTGAATAAAGATAAATAATTTAAATTTAATAAAATAATTTAACACAAAAATATGAATTTATGGCATGATGTATCTAGAGGAAAAAATATACC
>JALWEZ010000104.1 GCA_027039165.1 Candidatus Moraniibacteriota bacterium | reverse complement strand
GCATTGTTTTTATCTTTTACAATGCTATAACCACGCCTAAGTTCATTCAACGGATTATTATAATTAAATACTTTTTCAAAATGCTCACATTTTAGTCCATAATTCATCAAAATTCTATCGATTTGCAAAATTCCATTTTTTATAGCATCTCTGTATTTTAAATATCTATCGTTAATATTATCAAAAAATCCAAAAATTACTGATGTCTTTTCATCCAAAAAAGTTTTGTTTTCAAAAATAGCATTTTCAAGTTTATCAAAAATCACATTTTTATAAACATCAATTTTAGCAATTTCTCTATCCCAACTTTCTCTAATAATTCTAGCGGCTGCTGTTGGAGTACTTACTCCCACATCAGTAACCAAAGTTGAAAGTGTTTCGTCCTGCTCATGTCCTACACCCACCACAACAGGCACAGGAAAGTTTGCAATTTGCCTTACTACATTTTCGTTATTAAAAGCATTTAAGCTCTCAAGACTACCTCCACCTCTTACTACAACGAGCACATCAATATCTTTATTTCTAAAATAATTTAGTGCTCTGAGCAGTTCTTCAGTAGCATTTTCTCCCTCTACTGAAGAATGGTAAAATAAAATTTCAAAACCATATTTACCTAGATTTGTTATAAAATCCCCTATTGCAGCACCGCTTTTTGATGTTATAAGTCCAATTTTTGTAGGCAATTTCGGTATATTTCTTTTTTTATTCACATCAAATAAACCTTCTTTGCTTAATTTATTTTTTAATTCTTCATAGGCTTTTTTGAGAGCTCCCTCTCCAGCAAGCTCTACAAACTCACCTATAAAGCTAAAACCATATTTTTTGTGATATTCTGGTTTTCCAGTTATTAAAACCTCCATACCATCTCTAAGCTCTAAAGCAGATAAGTCATACGCATTTTTAAAAATACTTACACGCACAATGCTTTGCTCATCCTTTAATTCAAAATAAGCATGTCCATTTTGATTTCTCTTAAATCCTATTATTTCTCCTTTTAATTTAACTTTTGCAAAATAAGAATTCAAAATTTGATTTAACTGAGACAAAAATTCACTAACAGTCATTTCATTACTTACTTCTCCAAGGATTTCTCCAGTTTTTTTATCCACACTCAATTCCTTTTTGTTGCTTTTTGGATACAAAATCAACTCTTTTGATTCAAATAATTCTTGTTGAGTTAAATTATTATCATTTGATGAATTTAAAAATCTATTAACTTTTTCTTCAAGCATTTCATTTACTGAATTAAATTCATCAAAAATTTGACCTTGAGAACCTTGATAAAAATTATTGCTATTGTAATTTAAATTTCTATTTAAATCTCTACCAGAAACTATATTTAGTATATCACTGCCATATTTACGAGCTTTTACTCTACCAATTCCTTTAATATTTAAAAGCTCTTTTTCATTTCTTGGAAGAATTCTTGAAATTTCTCTAAGGACTGGAAAGGGTAAAACCATGTAACGCTCAATTTTTGCTTTTTTTGCTTGATCTTTTTGCCATTCAACTAATCTTCTAAGTACAGACATATTAAAATAATTATATTCTTAAATTAATCTTAGCACAAAAAATACCCTCAAGGAAAAAGATTTATCCTATAAAATATACCCAAAAATAAAAAACTTTAAATCATAATCTAAAGTTTCTTTATTATTTTTTATAAATCCATATATTTTCGAACTAAAAGCAAAACCGATGAACTTAAGGAATTTGAAATTTCACCATTATCCAAAAGTCTGTAAACCTCTTTTTTGTGAAGCTTTACTACTTTGCTATCAGCTTCTGTATCATCCAAAGAATTTCTCTCATGAAAAGTTAGATCTTTAGCTAAAAACACATGACACACACCTCTAATTAATCCTGGTAAAACATGCACAAATCCACAATATTCCATAGAACCAGCCTCAGCACCAGTTTCTTCACTCAATTCTCTCCTAGCCGCAATTTCTAATTCTTCATCATCTGTGCCACCACCGGGAACCTCCAAAATTCTTTCCCCTATAGGATATCTAAATTCTTCTACAAGAACTATATCATCTCCATCTAGTGCAACAATCTTAACACCTGGATTTCCTTCCATGACATAATACAACCCTTCTGTTTTTCTAGGTGTGACAAATTTTTCTTTTGCAATACTAAAGCGCTCGTTTTTGTAATGAATCTCTCTAGATAACATTTCCCATGATTCTTTATCACTTAAGTCTTTATTATTCATTTTATATTTTATTTATCTTTAAATTAAATTATCTAACATCTCACTTTTTCCAAAATTGAACTTAAATTAATCTATAAACTTACGAACAGCTAGGAGTGCTGAAGCACTAATTGAATTTTCTATTTCTCCATTATCCAACATTTTATAAATTTCCGCTTTATTTATTCTTACTACCGTACTATCTGCTTCCGTATCCTCCAAAATTCTTTTAGAAAAAGTTAAATCTTTAGCTAGAAAAAAATGACAAGTACCTCTAATTAATCCAGGTAATACATCTATAGAACCGCAAGACCTCCACTCTTTCGCTGTTGCTCCGACTTCCTCAAGTAATTCTCTTTTTGCAGCTTCTTCTGGTGAATCATTACTCAGACCACCTCCAGGAACTTCTAACACTCTTTTTTTTACTGGATATCTATATTCTTCAATCATTACTATATCATCTCCGTCTAAAGCCACAACTTTTATTCCACTATTAGCCTCAAGCACATAATACAACCCTTCTGTTTTTCTAGGTGTAACAAATTTTTCTTTCGCTATGCTAAAGCGCTCGTTTTTGTAATGAACTTCCCTCGATAGCATTTCCCAAGATTCTTTATTATTCAAGTCTTTGTCATTCATCGTACTATTGTTTATTTTTTAATTGCTTAAGTGATGGATGATTTTTGTCTTTTTGAGAAATATTATAGTCAACATCAAGCTTAGGCCATTCAATTGCTATATCTTCATCATTCCACATAACTCCCGCATCATGCTCTGGTGCATAATAATTTGTGCATTTATAACTAAAAAGTGTATCATCTTCAAGAGAAAGAAATCCGTGAGCAAATCCCTCTGGTATATAAAACTGTTGCCAAGTCCATTTTCCATCATTGAATACTGGCTCACTTAATTCAATACTAAAATGTTCTCCATAAGTTTGTGAACCTTCTCTTATGTCTACAGCGACATCAAAAACTCTTCCACTTACCACACTCACCAGTTTCCCTTGTTTAAAAGGCTTTGTCTGAAAATGCAAACCCCTCAAAACTCCTTTTGCTGATTTGGATAAATTGTCCTGCACAAAAGAAACTCCTTCTAAATACTCGCTAAATCTACTCTCATTATATTTTTCTACAAAAAACCCTCTTTCATCGCCAAAAACGTCTAACTCAAAAATCTTAAGACCTTCTATATAGGTGTCTATTACCTTCATATCTTTATAATTAAATATTAAACAACTTTCGCTACACATAGTGTAACACATAATTACAAAATGAAAAATAAAACGCTATCTCATGCGCATTTTATATATTGCACAAAGCATGCAACAATACAAAACAAAGAATAAAAATACTACACTATCTCAGTCTTCTTAGTTGCTTCAAAATTTATAAAGAAAATAGCAGATACAACTACAAAGAATGACGAAATAATGTCTGAAAAAGTATCAGACACAACACTTATAAATAAATTTTCTAGCAAATTTTCATCAAGAAAAAACAAAAATGGAAATGAATAGATTACTCCAACGATAAATCCAAGTATTCCAAAAACAATATAATAGCCAGTAACTCTCCACCATCTTCCTTTTACAATTTCCTTGCTGTAGTCTAAAGCTTTTTTACCTGATTTATCATTCAACAAAACCACATAAACTGCAAATATCCAATAAACAGAATAGATAATTCCTGGCACGATCAATAATAACATGAGACCAAATGCAAAAATTCCTGCCATAATATTTGTTCCAATTACTGCACCCCATTTAGAAAAAGATTTTTTCAGTGCCTGACCAACGCTTATAGTTTTGCCATCAATTTTATTCTTGATTACATAAACAATTGCCATAGTTGCAATAACACCAAATAAGTTATCAATAATTCTTAAAATTTTATAATAAATTCGAAGACTCTCCAAAGAATCTCCAACTGGAATAAATGCTAAAAGTATATTTATTGGAATATAAACAATTAACGTAATAATTAAAATTAAGCGAAAATTTTCTATAAACC
>JALWEZ010000103.1 GCA_027039165.1 Candidatus Moraniibacteriota bacterium | reverse complement strand
ACAACAGGGTTTTTCTTTTTTTATTAACAATGTTATACTATGAATACATTTAATTATTTACAAAAATAAATGAATAAGTTTTCTTTTATATCTAAAATACTAAAAAGTGGGAGTAAAAGTGTAGTCTTTATTTTTGGAATGTTACTGGGAGCTTTGATAACGAGTGTAAGTTGTGGTTGTGATTTAACAAAAGCTTTGAATGTAGAAAATTTCGATAATTTTTTCGTTCAGGAGAGTAAGTGCTTAAATGATAGTAATTCTAAATCAGAGAAAAAAAATTCTGAAGGAAAGATGGTGGTTAGTCGTGTGATAGATGGAGATACATTGGTTTTAGGTAGTGGTGAGAAAGTCAGACTTTTGGGGATTGATACGCCAGAGAGAGGGGAATTTTATTATAAAGAAGCAACAGAACGTTTGAGAGAATTAGTAGATAAAAAGGAGATAATAATGACAAAAGATGTTTCTCAGAGAGATAGATATGGTAGGCTCTTAAGAAATATTTATCTGGGAGATGTTTGGATAAATGCTAAAATGATAAGAGAAGGTTATGCAAGATTTGTAGTTTATCCACCAGATGTTTCTCACGTAGAGAAATTTAGAGAATTAGAAAAAGAGGCAAAAAAAGAAAAATTAGGTATTTGGAGTAAAAATTCATCTAAGAAAAATTAATTTAAATATTATGATAAAACCAAGTGAAGCAGAAATAATGGCACCGGTCGGAAGTTATGAATCACTCTCAACCGCTATAAATACTGGAGCAGACAGTGTTTATTTTGGTGTTGTGCAGCTTAATATGAGAGCAAAAGCGGCGGATAATTTTACACTTAATGATTTAGAAAATATTGCGGATAAATGTCACGAAAATAATGTAAAAGCATATCTTGCAGTAAACACACTTCTATATGATCATGATGTGAATATGATGAAAAAAATTGTAGATACTGCAAAGGAAAATGATATAGATGCTATAATTGCTTTTGATTTTGCTTGTGTGCAGTATTGTAATCAAATAGGTATACCTGTGCATTTAAGTGTACAGTTTTCTATATCTAATTATGAGAGTGTTAAATTTTTTGCAAATTTTACAAACAGAGTAGTACTTGCAAGGGAACTTACTGTTGCGCAAATAAAAAATATTTATGAGCGGATAATTGAAGAGCAGTTAATGGGTAATGAGGGAAGGCTTATGGAGATAGAAGCATTTGTCCACGGAGCTTTATGTGTGGCTCAATCTGGTAGGTGTTATATGAGTTTGTATGCATATAATTCTAGTGCAAATAGAGGAGCTTGTAGGCAAAATTGTAGAGCAAAGTACAAAGTTACTGATGTAGATACTGGTAAAGAATTAATAATTGATAATCATTATGTGATGAGTGCGGCTGATATTTGTACTATTGAATTTTTGGATGAACTTTTGGATGCTGGGGTTTTGGTTATGAAAATTGAGGGAAGAGGAAGGTCTCCTGAGTACGTAGATACAGTGGTAAGAGCTTATAAAAATGCTTTACATGATATAGAAAATAATACCTACACAAAAGAATCTAAACAGAAATATTTAGAGTCTCTCAAAAAAGTGTTCAATAGGAAACTTTCAAAAGGAAATTATTATTTAGGTAAAGAATTAGGAGAATATAGTGATACTTATGGTTCAAAAGCTACAAATAAAAAAACTTATATAGGTAGAGTTTCTCATTTTTTTCCAAAATCAAGCATTGCTGAGTTTAAAATTGATGCTCAAAGTATAAAAAACGGCGATCAGTATTTGATAATAGGAGCAACTACTGGAACTCTTAGTGGAAAAGTTTCTAATTTACATGTTGACGGAAGTGCTAGTGGTGAAGCAAAAAAAGGAGATTTAGCAACTATAAAAGTTAGCGAAAGAGTGAGGATTAATGATAAACTTTATAAAGTAGAAAATAGAGAATAATAGAAATTTATGGGAATAAAAAAAGTAACAGTTTCTCACAAGAGAAATGATTGTATAGGTTGTGGGTCATGTGTGCTACTTGCACCAAATCAATGGTCTATGAATCTAGAAGATGGAAAAGCAGATCTAAAAAATTCAACTTATAGCGGTAGAGAATTTAAAGTAGCTCAAGTTGATGAGGATGAGATAGAAGAAAATATTTCAGCGGCAGATACGTGTCCTGTTAAGATTATTAGAATTAATGGGTATAATTGAAATTATATAAATTTTTTGCATTTTTTTGCATTGATGTTTTGATTAGCGTTATAATTAAACTTATTAGTGTTGTTATTAATAATGCTTTTAGCATATCTAAGTTTGTTAGTTTTGTAAATATTTCTTCAAATGAATGTTTATGCAAAAACATAGAATCTTTAAAAACTATAATATGAGTAATTAGCCATAGCAGTGAAATGGGAGCAGCAATTTTTGATAAAATAGGTTTTTGTCTCACAATAAACCAACCAAAATAAACCAAAAGCGGATCCAGGAAAAATCTGTTTAAAAATATCTCCACTCCAGAAAACCAAACTTGAGCGTCATAGAAATATTTTTCAATTCCATAATCTTCAAATATCGCAACTTCCATATAATGTTCTACTATTTCCCAAGCAAGTGATATAGAAATAACTATCAAACTATGGTGGATTATTTTATTATTTTTATCTTTGTTTTGCAATAATTTAGATAAATTTTTCAATTGAGTTTGAGAGTATTGCTTAGTATCTTTTAAGTATTTTATTTCAAGACAAGTATTTTTTTGCATAGCCTTTGAAAAAGGACCTTCAAAAAGCAAGAAGAAATAAGACATACTCATGCCAGTTATAATGTGTTCTAAGCTCCAAGCATCAAAAAAAGAATTATTTTTATCTCCAAAAATTTGAACACCATGTGATAAATCATGATAAATTTTGATAATTAAAATAGTGCCAAAAAATATTAATATAAATTTTGAAGTGTATGATATATTTTTCAAAAAGTTTGGTCTGGTATCTTTGATAATGTAAGTGTTATTGTACATAAATTTTGTTTAGTCTCAGTTTAAGACAAATACAATATAACACATTTCATAAGAAATTCATAAAATTTGACAAAAAAGGAATTGTTTGCTATAATAAACAGTCAATTTAAGTATAATATTTATGAGTAAGATTAGAAGAAAAAAAGTTAATTTGATTGGATTTTTGATAGCTGTAATTATTACGGGAATAGTTATGTTTGCTCTACTTAATAGAGTTCCTATCTATGGTATTGCTAGTAATGTTTTGGTAATAATTCCCGAAGGAAAAACTCAATCTTATGCTCAGCACATCACAGGAAATGTCGCAGGAATTATTCAAAACGCTTTTGATGATGGAAAGATAGCGGGTATACCAACTGAAATTGTTGTAAAAAAACTTAAAGATTCAGGCGTTATAAATATACGTGTTTATGAAAAAGATGCTACCGAAGCTTTTAAGATGCACAAACTACTTATGAATTCTATCGAAAAAGAAGTGGTAGCATTTTATCCAAAATCTATGGGTATAAAAGTTAAACCTGTAGGGCAGTCTTATAAAGTTGTTAGATTGTCGTATGTTAGCATAGTAGTTATGTTTTCTATTGTATTGGGTTGGTTACTTTCTTTGCATATTTCTGAACTTGTTGATAGTGTTTTTGCTATTAGAGGTGATAGTGATGAAGAATATGAAGAATTGTATTCAGAAAATGATAATTCAGAAAGAATGGATAATTTCGATGCTGATGGTGTATATACATGGTCTGATTTAAAAAACGATCAAAATTACAAATATCAAGAAGGATTTGAAGAGCAAGACGAAACTGAGCAAGAGAAAGAGGAATTTATAGATGAAAATGAACAAGAGGAAGTATTGATTACAGATGAGGAAGAAAAAGTAGTCAAAGATTTAGAAGATAATTTTCAAAATTTAAATAATGAAGAAAATCCAGAAGTAGAGATAAATAATGGAAATTTACAAAATAACGAATTACTTAATCATAAAAATGAAGATGTTTTAGAGGAAGATGATAAAGTTTCATGCTATGATCCTAATAATGGATATATCTTTGAAGTTGAAATTGGTTCTTATGAACATCAATTGTTAGAGCGTAATAAGATTACGACAACAGAAGAAGAACAATTAGAGATAAAATCTCTTTTTGAAGAGGATAGTGATACTCTGGAAATAGTAGATATTGAAGATGATAAAGGAAAGGAGGATAATATGAGTAAAATAGGTTATGATTGG
>JALWEZ010000102.1 GCA_027039165.1 Candidatus Moraniibacteriota bacterium | reverse complement strand
AAAAAAAACAATCCGGCAAATTTTAACTTGGAAAAGATTTATTATAAAGAAAGAAAGATTAAAAACTTAAAAAAAATATTTTACCGTATTAGAATTAAAAATAAAGATGAATTTGAGATTTTTATTGAAACATATTTATTTAGACAGACTCTTAGATTTTAAAACCTCTATCGAAATCAATCAAGTAGCTCGTATTTCTTGAGAAAATCTTATTACAAACAAAATCTTCAAAAAAATTATGAACTATTATTTTTAAACTTGATTAATTTCGAAAGAGGCCTTACCTATCTATATTTCATCCTTCTATATTTATTATACAATAATTTATTAAACTTGTGATGTGGGTAACTACGACTTTTTCTGAAGAAATCTTCAGAACTTTAAAAGTTATCCACAGTTTTACGAAATCTTAAATGAAACATGTAAAAAAATTAAAACCCCGAGGTAAAGCCTCGGAGAATATATATAGAATTTACCTCATTCAAAAGTACTTAAAATTCATTTTTCTGTAAATACAAAACTATACTTCGTCTTTTGTTGGGACTTCCATCTTTGTTTAAATGTCTATGTGATTTATAAACTTTAAGTATTGTAAAAAATTCAGAAACATCATTTTCTAACTCTTCTTGAGTAAAAACATGTTCTTCTGTGCCAATTTTTGGATGAATGTAGCTATTTTTCTCTTTTGCTGGATAATTCCTTATCAGATTTTTTGCATTTTTGTCTCCATCTAATAAAAAAGTTTTGTAGAAGAAAAAACCACCTGGCTCCAAGATTCTAAAAATTTCTTTTAATAATTTTTTCCTTTCTTCTTTTTTTAAAACATGACTTGCCATCATATCTAAAACCAATTTTTGAGATTCGCTGGCAACAATAGGTATATCATTATTCATATCCATGCAAACAAATTTCACATTGCAATTATTTTCATTAGCTAATTTTTTTGCCTTATCTATTGCAACAGAAGAAATATCATAACCAAACCCACTACAAGAAAATTTCTTACAAGCATAAATAATATTTCTACCATTTCCACATCCCACATCCACAATTCCGCCCCCCCCTTGAGGCCAATAATATTTATCTTTTTTACTCAACCATCTAAAAAACTTATCCAAATCACTACTTGGTTTTTGTGATAAAGCCAAATTTTCTACATCATTATATTCTTTATTCCAAAACACTTTTCCTGATTTTGAAGTTTTTGTTTTTTTGTTTTTTCTTTTTTTAAAACGTATTGTCATATATCAATTAATATTTAACATTTTTCTCTTCCATTCATACAAAACTACAGCTGTAGCAACTGAAACATTTAATGATTCTACATTATTTTCCATAGGAATTGGCACTAAAAAATCGCAATTTTCTTTTGCTTTTTGAGATATACCACTACCCTCAGAACCTATTACAAAAGCAGATTTTTTATCAAAATCTTGTTCCCATATTGATTTAGCACTATACTTATCCAAATTATCAGTATTTGCATCAATTCCATAAACCCAAAAACCTCTCTCTTTAACATCATTAATCATTTGATTTGTGCTAGAGAATTGCACAATTTTTACTTTATGAATAGTTCCAGCAGAAGTTTTAAAAGTTACTCCATTAACTGGTGATTGATTGTGCGTCGGGACACATATCACACTAACTCCTGTGGCAGCTGCACTACGAATTATTGCTCCGAAATTTGCAACGTCCTCTACTCCATCCAAAATCAAAATTGATTGATTTTTTTCTACATCCAACTCACCCATCACTTCATCAAAAACGTCATAGTGAAAAATAGTATGATAAGCTCCAATTCCTTGATAATTAACTTCTCCAAATAATTGTTTAGCTTTTTTATCATCAATACTTGTAACTCTTATATTTTTTTCTCTAGCCAAATCAATTATATTTTTTAAATCCTTGTTTTTATTTTTATCTTTTACAATAAAAACTTCTCTTATATACTCTAACGAATTCAAGATGGCTTCTTGCACAACATTACGCCCATAGATATAGAAACCTTTTGAAAATTTTTGCTTCTTTTTCATATATTTTAAATTATTTAGTAGAGTTTTTTATAAATGCATCAAAAATCGGATGAGTAGATAATGGTCTAGAAAGAAATTCAGGATGAAACTGAGTAGCTAAGTAAAAAGGATGTTTATTTTTTGGAAGCTCTACAATTTCCATCAACTTTCCGTCCGGAGATTTTCCAGAAAACACCAGTCCAGCCTCTTCTAATTGTTCTATGTATTCCGGATTAACTTCATATCTGTGTCTATGACGTTCTTTTATTATTTCCTTTTTATAAGCATTATAAGCCTGAGTTTCTTTATTTACCTTAGTTTCAAATAATCCAAGTCTCATACTTCCTCCATAATCTTTATTCTCCAACTTTTTCTTTTGCTCGGGTAAAATATCAATTACCTTATATTTAGCATCTTCTTTCATTTCAGCACTGTGGACATCTTGTAACTTTAAAACATTTCTAGCATACTCAATAACAGCAATTTGCATACCATAACAAAGCCCTAGATATGGAATTTTATTTTCTCTACAGTATTGAGCTACAAAAATTTTTCCTTCAATTCCTCTAGTTCCAAATCCTCCTGGCACCACTATTCCATCATAATTTTTCAATTCCTTTAACATTTCCTTATCTATTTCATATTTTTCACTATTTAGCCAAGCTATTTTTGGTTTTAAACCGTTTTTGAAAGAAGAATGTTTAATGGCTTCTATAACGCTTATATAAGCATCAGAAAGCACGAAATCTCCACTGCTAAAATATTTGCCTACAATAGCAATTTTTATTTCTTTTTTTGCATTTTCTATATTATTTGTAAATTCTTCCCATTTACCAAAATCCTTCTTTTTTGCTCTTAAATCTAATTTTTTAAGAATAGTATTACTTAAACCATATTTCTCGAAATTAAGAGGGACATGATAAATACTTTCTACATCAGGAGCAGAAATAACACTATTTTTATCAACGCTACAAGATCTTGCAATTTTTTCTTTTCTAATATCATCAAGCTCCCTCTCACTTCTTGCCACTATTATATCAGCTTGAATTCCAGCAGAATTTAGAGTTCTAGAGGCGTATTGAGTAGGTTTTGTCTTCATTTCACCAACTTTACTTGGAATCGGCACATAACTTACTAACACAAACAACACATCATTTGGTTTTTTTATCTTCATCATGCGAGCTGCTTCCAAAAAAAGAATGTTTTGATATTCACCAACAGTTCCTCCAACTTCTACTATGGTAACGTCTGCATCATCTTTTTTAGATGCTTTTTCAATTCTTGATATAATTTCAAGAGGAATGTGAGGAACTACTTCAACGCATTTACCTTTATATTTTAGATTTCTTTCTTTGTTTATCACGCTTTGATATACCCGCCCTGTAGTCATATAATTTTCACGGGATAAGCTTACATCCAAAAAACGTTCATAATTACCCATATCTTGATCAGTTTCGTCACCATCATCTAAGACAAAAACTTCTCCATGTTCTGTAGGATTCATAGTTCCAGCATCTACATTTATATAAGGATCTACTTTTATAGCAGTAACACAAAAACCTCTTGATTTAATAATTCTCCCAATAGATGAAGCTGTTATCCCCTTTCCTACACCACTCATAACACCACCTACTACAAAAATATACTTTCTTTTTTTCTTTTTTTCTACCATAAAATAATTTGTTATTATTGAATAATGAATTAAGTTACCTCAAATAATAATAAGTCGCTTATAAAACGACTCATTACTTTATTAATAAACCAACTTTGTTTATTTAGCTACAATCTTCAAAATCATTTTCGTTCTAACTCCAAAACCAAAATTTATTTCTATTTCCTGCTCTCCCAGTGTCTTGAAATGTTCATTTGGAACAGATTTCTCATCTAATTCGATTTGAAACTTTACTTTTACAGCGTCGATTATATCACTTGCCCCCACAGAACCAAAAACTTTTTCTCCTTCAGCATTAACAGCTATAGTTATTGCATTTCCACTTAATTTTTTAGCATTTTTTTCAAAAATTTCCTTTTGTTTTAGTTCTTCTTGTCTTCTTTTCTCTTGTTCCTTTTTTGCTTGTTTTAATATACTAGGTGTAGCAATTTTTACCTTTTTTTGAGGAAGTAGCGCGCTTATTGCGTAACCATCTGCAACATCTACAATATCTCCTTTTTTGCCAAGTTTCTTCTCATCCTTTAATAAAACTACTTTCATAAATTTATAACTTTAATAATTCTTATTAATAAC
>JALWEZ010000101.1 GCA_027039165.1 Candidatus Moraniibacteriota bacterium | reverse complement strand
CATACAAATGAAATAAAGTGGTATTTGTGATAAAATAAATTAAGTGAAACAATAACGAAAAAATATGAATCAAAAAAAATCTATAGAAAAATTACTCAAACCCAATTCAATTGCAATAGTTGGAGCTAGTGAAAAAGAAGGAAAAGTTGGAAATATGCTTGTAAAAAATATAACGCAATCTAGCTATCAAGGAGAAGTGTTTTTTGTAAATAATAGAGCAGATACTATAAATGGTCAAAAGGTGTATGACTCAACTCTGCAAATAGAACAAGAAATTGATTTAGCTATAATAGCAACTCCTGCGTTTACAGTTTTGGATATTGTGAGGGATACATCAAAAAAATGTACTCAGTTTATAATAATTAGTGCTGGATTTGGTGAAACAGACGAAGAAGGAAAACAGAGAGAGAAAGAACTTAAAGATTTAGCTATAGAAAAAAATCTTACGATACTTGGACCAAATTGTTTGGGAATTTTGTCTCCTGAATGGGGGTTAAATGCTTCTTTTGCACCTGGATTTCCTCCTGTGGGAGATACTGCCTTCGTGTCTCAATCTGGAGCACTTGCTGTTGCTCTTATAGATAAAGCAAATGCACTGAATATAGGATTTTCTCATGTTTTGAGTATTGGGAATAAAATGAGTATTTCAGAGACAGAGCTTATTGAATATTTTGCACAGGACGAAAATACAAATACTATAATCTTGTATTTGGAGAGTGTAACAAAAGGAATTGATTTTTTGCAAGCAGTAAAAAAAGCACGTTCAACTGGAAAGAGAGTGGTAATTCTTAAATCTGGTAAAAGTGATGAGGCTCAAAAAGCTATAGCACTTCACACTGGTTCTCTTACAAGTGGGGATGCCGTTACTCAGGCAGTTTTTGACAAAATTGGAATTGTGAGAGCTCAAGAAATAAATGATATTTTTGTATTTGCATCTCTCTCACATACTTTGAAATATAGACAAAAAGCTTCAAATATTGCTGTTGTTACAAATGCAGGAGGACCTGGCGTTATAGTTACAGATGAATTAGCAACTTACAAAAATCTAAATCAAGCATCATTGAGTGGAGAAAATTCTAAAAAATTAGCAGACAAATTACCACAAGCTGCATCTGTGCACAATCCAATTGATTTACTGGGAGATGCTGGAACCCAGCGATACAAGTATGCTATTGATACTTGTGTAGACGATGAAAATATTGATACAATAGTTGTATTACTTACTCCACAAGAAGGAACGCCTGCAGATGAGATTGCTACTTATATAGTCAACAAACAAAAAGAAACTGATAAACTTATAATAACTTCTTTTATAGGAGGATTTTCTGTGAGTAATGCACAAAAAATTCTAAGGGAGGGAAATGTATTTCATACAGAAACACCAAGCGTTGCAATAAGTGCTCTTAGTGAGTTAATTTCTAATGATAATTTTAGTGCGCCAAGTTTAAATGAGATTGATATACAAAATTTAAAAAATCAAAAAACTAAGGAAGTGCTGGATATTGCAAAAAAAGATGGAAATAGAGGTTTGTATTTTTGTGAAACAGTAGAAATTGCAAAAGAGTACGGTATTGCTATAAGTGACTTTTGGGATATAACAGATGGGATTAAAGATGATATTATTTATCCGTGTGTTGTAAAAGTGGATGATCCTCATATTTTGCATAAATCAGATAGAGGAGGAGTTATACTTCCTATTAATTCAATCGAGGAATTAAAAGATGCTAGAGAAATTTTGAAGAATAGGTTTAGAGAGAAAACAGCAAAAATAATAGTTCAGCCTCTTGCAAAAATCCAAACTGAGCTTATTTTGGGTATGAAACGAGATCCTATTTTTGGTCCTGTGGTCATCGTGGGAATAGGTGGAATATACACAGAAATAATCAAAAAAACAGAGATTTTTGTGTCTCCTGTACACAGGGGAGAAATTAAAAATAGACTTCTTTCTGGAAAATTAAGTTTTTTGTTTAGTGGAGTACGTGGACAAAAACCATATAATGCAGATGAAATAGTAGAAATTGTACTTGCTTTGCAGAGCCTTGCACTCAAAAATCCACAAATAAGTGAGATAGACATAAATCCGCTTTTGGTGTATAATAGTTCTCAAAGTGCAAATGCTGTAGATATGAAGATAGTTTTGTAAATATTATTTAGTAGTTAAATTTGGTTATGGAAGAAGAATTAGAAAAAATAGTAATACCTTTGTCAGATGATTGACATGGTTTTTCTAGTGAAATATTATGGGGTAAAATTGATGCAAATTCATACCAAATAGACAATATTCCTTTTTTTGCTCGTGGAATTAGTCTTGATGATATTGTTGAAGTAAAACTTGATGAGTATGGTTGGAGAAAAGTATATCAAAAAGTTATTTCAAAAAGCGGTAATTGTACATATAGATTTTTGTTTACTGATAGTGTCTTACCTAACCAAAGAGATAAATATTTAGATTTATTGCACACTCATGGAGAAACTGAATATCATCAAGAAAAGGATTTATATTCTATAAGTGTATCAAAGGATAAAGTACAAGAGTTGTATAAAATTTTAGACAAGTTTGAAAAAGATAAAATTTTGGACTTTGAAGAAGGTGATTGTGTGGTATAATTGAAAAATTATAATAATTAGTGTAAATTATAGATGATTATGAAAATAATAGATTATTTTAACAAAGGTGTTCGTGCACATAATGCAAAAAATTACAAAAAAGCAATGTCTCTCTATACTAAGGCGATAAAACAAAACAAAAATGATGCAGATGCATATTACAATAGAGCAAATATAAAAGAAACTTTTGGAGATTATGAGGAAGCTATAAAAGATTATACAAAAGCTATAGAAATAGACGAAACTTATATACATGCTTACGGTAATAGAGCAGTTATAAAAGATCGTTTAGGTCATCATGAGGAGGCAATAAATGATTATGCAAAAGTTATCGAATTGGATGAAGATGATATTTTGGCTTATTTTAATCGAGCTATTACAAGGGTTATTTTGGGAGATAATCAAGGAGCTATAGAAGATTATACAAAAGTTATAGAGTTAGATGAAAATGATACAAAAGCTTATTTTAATCGAGCTATTTCAAGAGCTATTTTGGGAGATAATAAAGGAGCTATAGAAGATTATACAAAAGTTATAGAGCTAGATGAAAACAATATAGATGCATATTACAATAGAGCAAATTCAAAAAATAGCATAAATGATTATGAGGGAGTTATAAAAGATTATACCAAAGTTATAGAATTGGATAAAAATCACATAGAAGCTTATGGCAATAGAGCAGTTGCTAGGGGTAATATTAAAGACTACAAGGGAGCAATAGAGGATTGTACAAAACTTATAGAGCTAGATGAAAATAATATAAAAGCTTATCACAACAGAGCATTTACAAAGGAATTTCTAAAAGATTATAAGGGAGCTTTAGAAGATTACACAAAAATTATAAAGTTGGATGAGGATAATGTAGGAGCTTACATTAACAGAGGTTTTATGAAGGACTTTCTTAAAGATTATAAAGGAGCTATAGAAGATTATACTAAAGTCATAGAGATAGATAAAACTAATACAGTAGCTTATAATAACAGGGCGGTTACAAAGAAATTTCTTAAAGATTATGCTGGAGCTATAGAAGATTGTACAAAAGCTATTGAAATTAATGGAACTGATGCGAGAACTTATTATAACAGAGCAGTTGCAAAAGATAATTTAGGTGATTATGCTGGAGCTGTTGAGGATTATACTCAGGCTTTGAAGTTAGATAAAAATTTTTCAATAGCTTATAATGATAGAGCAATTGCTAGAGATAATTTAGGTGATTATACTGGTGCTCTAAAGGATTATGATAAGGCTATAGAATTAGATAATAACGATGCACAAGCTTTTTATAATAGAGGATATACAAAAGACAATTTAGGTGATTATGCTGGAGCAATTGAAGATTATACTAAAGCTATAAAATTAGACAAGATTTATGTAAGTGCTTATGTTAACATAGCAGTTATAAAGAGCAGGCTTAATGATTTTCAAGGAGCAATAGATAATTGTACAAAAGTTATCGAATTAGATAAAAATGATGAAAAAGCGTACTATAATAGAGCTAATGCAAAAAAAGCTTTAAAAGATTACAAAGGAGCAATAGAAGATTATAATAAAGTTCTAGATTTGGATAAAAATAATGTAAAAGCTTACAATGGTAGAGCAATTGTAAAAGATAATTTAAAAGATTATAAAGGAGCAATAGAAGATTATAATAAAGCTCTAGATTTGGATAAAAATTATACAAAAACTTATGGCAATAGAGGAATTACAA
>JALWEZ010000100.1 GCA_027039165.1 Candidatus Moraniibacteriota bacterium | reverse complement strand
GTATTATAGCATACTTTTTATATTTTAAAATAAAGGTATTAAATATGCTATTACATGAAAATTTGGAAAGTTAATAAAAATAAATTTAATAAAACACTGGATTAATTTGATTAAATTGTTTATAATTTAAGTATAAATATTAGTTTTTATAAAATCACATGATTATAAATTTTTTAACTATATTTCCAAAAATTCTTGATTCTTATATTACAGAGTCAATTATGGGACGAGCTCAAAATTCTGGGGCTGTTGATTTTAAATTTCATGATATTCGTGATTTTAGCACAAATAAACACAATAAAATAGATTGTACTCCTTGCGGAGGTGGAGCTGGTATGGTTATGCAAGTAGAACCGATACACAAAGCAGTATTAAATATTACAGAAAATAGCACTACCCTTAAAGAAGAAAGAAGGATTATTTTGCTAAGTGCAAAAGGCAGAAGATATACGCAAAGAGATGCGGAAAGATTAGTTAATTATAAAGAACTAATATTCATTTGTGGTCGTTATGAAGGAATTGATGAGAGAGTAAATGAAAATATAGCTGATGAAGAAATTTCTATAGGAGATTTTATTTTGACTGGAGGAGAACTTTCTGCAATGGTTGTAGCTGATAGTGTAGTAAGACTTCTTCCAGGTGTTTTGGGAAATGAGTTAAGTTCTGTATTTGAGTCGCATAGTAAAGATGGTTATTTAGAACATCCTCATTATACAAAACCAGAGAGTTATAACGGATGGTCTGTTCCTAAAGTACTTCTTTCTGGAAACCATGCTCAGATAAAGAAATGGAGAGAAGAAAATTCAAAAAAATAACATGAATATAAAAAAGTATAAAAGTGTAAAAAAACGCACAAGAAAAAAAAATGCAACAGATTACGTTAGAAAATTTGGTAGCCCAGATAGGATTTTGTTTGGAATAGTTTTTTTATTGATTATTTTTGGACTTATAATGATAGCTAATGCTGGAGTTTTACAAGCAACTATTAGATATGATGATCCAAATACTTTTCTAAAAAAACAATTAATTGCCGTGGTAATTGGTTTTGTGTCATTACTAATTTTACAAAAAATTGATTATCATATTTTTCGCAAACACTCTCTTTTGATTTTGACAATGGCTATAGGGCTACTTTTACTAGTTTTTTTACCTGGTATTGGTATTAAAAAAGATTCTTCATATACAGCTCATAGATGGATAAATGTAGCAGGACAATCTTTTCAACCTTCAGAAGCTGTAAAACTTGCTGTTATACTCTATTTTTCCGCTTGGTGTAGTGCAAAGGGTGTTAAAAAAATTAGAGATGCAAAAGAGGGTTTGCAACCATTTTTAATAATACTTGGCGTAGTATCTTTTCTTATATACTTACAACCAGATGTGGGAACTATGGGAATTATAATAGTTATAGCTACTTCTATATTTTTTTTTGCAGGAGCAAATTTAAAGCATTTAGTAGGATTAACTCTAGTTGCTGTTTTGGTATTGGGTATGGTAGTTAGTACATCAGAATATAGAATGAATAGAGTTATGACATTTTTGCATCCAGAAAGTGATGCGCTTAATTCAGGTTATCAAATTAATCAAGCTTATACAGCTTTTGGTGTGGGTGGTTTGTTTGGGCTTGGACCTGGGCACAATGAAGTGCATTTACCAGAGCCAGTAGGGGATTCTATTTATGCAGCGATAGGAGAAGAATTTGGATTTCTTGGTGCTATTGCCTTATTATTAGTGTTTCTTTTGTTGCTTTTTAGGATATTTAGAATAGCTATGCTTTCAGAGGATATGTTTGGTAGATTAGTTGCTGGAGGAATAGGGGTTTGGATTGTAGGACAAGGTATAATGAATATGGGAGCTATTAGTGGACTTATACCTCTTACTGGAATCCCGTTGCCTTTTATTAGTTATGGAGGCTCATCAATATTTTTAATGCTTTCCTCTATAGGAATAGTGCTTAATATTTCCAGACAAGGGCAAAATGTAACTAATGTGCGTATAAGCTAATAATTTTATTTTTTGAAAGTATCTGTTATAATTATAGATAAATAATATAAATAAATTATGAGAATTGTTTTAACTGGTGGCGGAAGTGGTGGACACGTGTTTCCACTTGTTGCCGTTGCAAAAGAACTTAAAAGCAGGTATCCGGATGTAGAGTTGCTTTATATCGGGACTAAGTCTCAAATGGGAGAATTGGCAGAAAAAACGATGAAACAGGAAGGAATACCAGTTAAGAATATCCTTACAGGAAAGTTGAGAAGATATTTCTCATTTCAATACTTTCTAGATGTTTTTCGTTTTCCAATAGGAATTATTCAATCCCTTGTGCATTTATTGGTTTATATGCCGGATGCAGTATTTTCTAAAGGAGGATATGCTTCTGTGCCTGTTGTACTTGTTGCGTGGTTGTATAGGATACCAGTACTTGCTCATGAAAGTGATTCTTCTCCTGGTTGGGCAAATAAAATTAGTGGAAAATTTTGTAAATATATAGCTGTGTCTTATCCTGAGACTCAAAAATATTTTTTGGATGAAAAAGTTTTATTGACTGGTAATCCAATTCGAAAGGAATTATTAGAAGGTAATCCGCAAAGAGCTTATGAAAGATGGAAACTAAATGATCAAATACCAGTAATTTTTGTGGTAGGTGGTTCGCAAGGTTCAAGAGCTATAAATAATGCTATAACTAAAGCTATTAAAGAAATCACAAAAACAGCACAAATTGTACATATGACAGGGAAGGATGAATATGAAAATACAATAAGTGAAGCAGGTAAAAGAGGTTTTAAATCAGGGCACAGCAAATATAGAGCAATTCCATTTCTAAATAGAGAAGAAATGGCGGATATGTATTCGATAGCTTCTTTGGTTATATCAAGAGCGGGTGCAAATACAATAACTGAAATTGCAGCGAATAAACTTGTGTCAATATTGATTCCTATGGAAAGTCATGATCAGCCAATGAATGCATTTTATTTAGCAAAAAAAGGAGGTGCACTAGTTTTGGAGGAGTCGAATTTAGGTCCGCATATTTTGGTGTCAAAAATAGAAGAGTTATTACACAGTGCAACACTTAGAAAACAGATGAGTGAAAATATAGCAGAATTTTATCATCCAGATGCTTCCAAAAAAATAGTAGATGGTATACTGAAGATGCTGAGAGGATGATGTGTACATGATATAAAATCTTGTAAAATTAGGATTTATTATAGCAGTAAAATACTGAAATGATTTATTGGTTTAAAGTAATGGTATATGAATAAAAATATTTACTTTGTTGGTATAGGTGGTGCAGGCACAAGTTCTTTAGCTAGACTTTATGTTGCAAAAGGATACAATGTTATCGGTTCGGATGATGGAGATGGTTTTTATACAAATTCATTAAAAAAAGAAGGTATAAAGGTATTTGATAGTTTTAATGTAAAAAATATACCTGAAAATATAGAATTTGTGGTTCATTCTACAGCATTTAATGATGAAAATATAGAAATTTCTGAATTCAAAAAAAGAGGAGTTAAAATTTTTTCGTATCCAGAGGCGCTTGGTGAAATAACAAAAAAATACACAACAATTGCTGTGTGTGGTACTCATGGTAAAACAACAACTACAGCTATGACAACTTTTGTACTTACAGGTGCAAAAAAAGATCCTAGTGCACTCGTAGGTTCCATAATTCCACAGTGGTCTAGTGGAGCAAGAGTTGGTGATTCAGAATACTTTATCATTGAGGCAGATGAGTACCAAAATAAACTTAGATATTATTATCCAAAAGTAGTTGTTCTTACAAGCATTGATTATGATCATCCAGATTTTTTTGAAGATTTTGAGTCTTATAAACGGGCGTTCAGAGATTTTGTAAATAAAGTGCCTAGTAATGGAGTTATTATAGCATGTATTGATGATGAGGATGTAGTGGAGGTTGTGAAAGATGCAAAAGCAAGAGTTATTTATTATGGTGAAAATGAGTTAGCTGATGCTCGTATTCTAAAAACTGAAATTGAAAGTGAATTACAAAAAGTATTTATTACTTTCAATGGAGAGAAAGAGGTTTTAGAAGTTAAAATGTTTGGAATTCATAATGCAAAAAATGCATTGGCAGCTTGGATTGTTGGAAAAGTACTTACAAATAATAGAAATGGTATCACTACAGGACTTAAAAATTTTTTGGGTGTTGCTCGTCGCGCAGAAAAAAAAGGTGTTTATAATAAAGCATTATTAATAGATGATTACGCTCATCACCCTAGTGAAATCAGTACAACTATTAAATCTTTCAAAAAGCTATATAAAGATAAAAATATAATAGTCGCTTTTCATCCACATACTTTCTCTAGAACTAAAGCTCTTTTTGATGATTTTGTAAATAGTTTGTTTTTGGCTGATAAAATAATTATTTTAGAAATTTACACAAG
>JALWEZ010000099.1 GCA_027039165.1 Candidatus Moraniibacteriota bacterium | reverse complement strand
CCAGCTAATATTGTTAATATACTTACGACATACATCAATTTATTCATCATTTCCTTAGAGTCTGATAATTTTTTTATTTCATTATTAATAAAATCTCGTTCTTCAGGTATACCTTTTTTAATTTCTCTAAGATCGTCTCTGAGTTTGTCGATGCCTTGCTTAGAAATAAACATCCACATCAAACTTAAAATACCGATAAAAAATACTGCCATAGATAAAGTTGTTACTTCCATCTACAATCCTTTTGTTAAATTTATTCATTATGTAATAATATGAATATATACTCAGTATATTATCAAAAATAAAAAAGTCAACTAAATTTTAGTCGACTTTGTTTTTTAATGTAAATACTCTTTGAGAGCATCTACAAACCTCGTGCCATCAGTAGGCATTTTATAGACTTTTCTACCTAATTCATTGCATAAAATACTCTTTTTAGACAATTCTTCAATTTCCTCAAAGAGCCTTATAGACTCTCTTATGAGAAACTGAGAAAAATTAGTAGCATACTTCTCTGGAATTGACGCCCAGTTTGTAATATCACCAAAAGGTTCACAATATGGTCTTCCGACATTATTAGAACCTTCAATTAGACGCCCTGCAAATGGCACACCAGGATAGAAATCCCAGTTACATATCTCATCTATGACTTCATCATAGATTTTATAACATTTTACCTGTGAATATTTTTCCACATTTTCTATGCCTTCTTCTATACCTATTCCAACACAAACAAGCCTTACTTCAACATTGATTACTTTTAGTGACTCTATCATAGAGACAATAGTCCCTCCAGAGAATAAAACATCATCTATTAAAACTACCTCTTTTGCATCACTTTCATGAATTAGTTTCAACTGTTCATTTACTGGAAGTGTCCCAAATCTGTTGCCAATGATATATTTATCCCTATCAGGCAACATTTTTCGAGTGATATCCAAATTTAAACTTGACTGAAAATAAATTCTATCCAAAGAAATTGGAGTTAATTTACTTTCTTCTACTAAAAGTTTTATTCCTTCAGAGATCTCTCTATGAGAGATGATCTCTACTACTGGAAATATGTCTTTAAGTTTATTTTCTAGTCGGCTACTCATTTTTAGAAAAAAGCTATCACTTGGAGCAGTGAAATTATTTTCTCTACACCAATTTTGTGTAATACTTTTAAGTCCTCTAGATATAACATATGGTTTTTGGTTTTGCATTACGCATCCTTTTTATTAAAATTTTAAATAACTGTTCCATTTCCAAAAGTCTCCTTCTAGAAAGGGATTGAGATTGATTTTTTGTTTATTTTTCAATCCCAAGCTCTGTTTTAGAAAGAATATTTTTAAATTTATTTCTTTATAAGCGTAAGTGCAAGCTCTACTGCTTCTTTTGGAGTTTTTCTAGACTCTATTTTAAATCTTTTTCTATCGTCCAAAAACGTATTTGCAAGTTTTTGACTCCATCCTCCAGTATCCTCAATTACAACAACTGGTATATTTGCCTGATATGCAATAGCAATTTCTGTAAGAGTTCCAGAACCACCACTAACAGCAATAATTGCATCACAACTGTAAACTAGAGCCATTTCCCTTCCACCACCTCTCTCAAGTCCAGTAGCTATTACTGTATCAACATTTTCTTTTTCATAAATCTCTAATCCCTTTCCATAAGTAATTCCCACAGTCAAGCCTCCTTCTTGCTTTGCTCCTCTGCAAGCTGCAGTTGATAGAGAATCATAATCTTTTTCTGCACCAAAGATTAGAGTTGCTCCACTTTTTGCTATTAAACTACCTAACTCCTGTGCTAGCTTTTCTATATCCTTTGTATAATTCAAATCACTAGCCGAACCCATAACTCCAATTTGTATTTTTCTTGATGACATAATCGTATTTAAATTAAAATTTACTTTACCTAACTAAAGTATAACACACATTCTTTTAAAAAGCAAATTTTAAATTTATGCAAGTCTGTATTACGATATAATCATTATATAGAATATAATTTCCTATCTAAATAAACTTCAAAATAACAAAAAGAGGTTTGTGATACCTCTTTTTCTTTTTACTTATTTACCTATTTTTTCCTCCTCGCTTTTACTCTGTCATTTTCTGTGAGAAATTGTTTTCTAAGTCTTACACTTTCTGGTGTTATTTCTAAATATTCATCTTCTGCCATTATTTCCATACCAGTTTCTATCGTGAGTGGTTTATGTGGTGTTAGATTTATAGCATCATCACTTCCGCTCGCTCTCACGTTTGTAAGGTTTTTTCCTTTTATAGGATTTACTGTCATTTCATCTCCTTTTGCAGTATCTCCTATAACTTGACCCTCATAAACATCAGTACTGGCTCCTATGTAAAGCATTCCACGTTGCTGGAGATTTGCAAGAGAATAACCCAAAGCCTTTCCGGTTGCTCCAGAAATCATAGATCCCGCAGCTCGCTTCTTTATCTCACCAACGTACTCTCTAAATTCCAAAAACCTACTTGAAAGTATTCCCTCGCCTTTTGTATCAACCACAAATTCTCCTCTATACCCCAAAGCTCCTCTAGTTGGAATTTCAAAAAGCATACGAATTCCATCTGAGTTGTGTTTCATATCAACCATTTGACCTTTTCTTTTTCCTAATTTTTCTATAATAGCTCCTGAATATTCTTCTGGTACTGTTATAGTTAGCTCTTCAAAAGGTTCTAATTTTTTACCATCTTCTTCTTTAAAAATTACATGGGGCTGACTAACTGCAAGCTCAAATCCTTCTCTTCTCATATTTTCAAGCAAAACAGCTATATGCATCTCACCTCTACCATAAACCAAAAAATTACTACCAGAAAAATCCACTCTAAGACCTACATTTATTTCCAATTCTTTTTCTAATCTCTCTCTTATTTGCTCACGAGTTACGAATTTTCCTTCTTTACCTGCAAAAGGTGAGTCATTAACTAGAAAGTTTAGCGAAATTGTCGGCTCATCTACTACTATAGCAGGTAAAACTTCAGCATCTTCTGATGCACAAACCGTTTCTCCTATATCTATATTGTCAATTCCTGCAAAAATTACAATATCCCCTGCTTGAGCTTTTTGAACTTCTACTTTCTCTATTCCGTTAAATGTAAAAATTTTTATAACTTTTGCATCTCTTATCTCTCCTTCTAAGTTTTTTACAAACAAAGATCCTTTTTCTAAAGTTCCTTCATACACCCTAGCAACTGCAAGTCTACCCAAAAAATCATCATAAGCTAAAGAAAAAGGTTGTAATCTAAGTGGTGCTTGTATGTTGTTTTCTGCTGGTTCGACATGTTCTATTATCATATCCAAAAGAGGCGTCATGTCTTTACTATCATCTTCTGGATCTTTCTTTGCTATTCCATCTCTACCTATAGCATACACAGTAGGAAAATCTAATTGCTCATCATCTGCACCCAAATCTAGAAATAATTCATAAATTTCATCTTCCACCTCTCCAAGTCTTGCAGCTGGTTTATCAATTTTATTTATCACAACCATTGGTTTGTGTCCTAGTTCTAGAGATTTTTTTAGCACAAATCTAGTTTGAGGCATTGGACCTTCTTGAGCATCTACTACCAGTACCACGCTATCAATTGCTCTCAAAACTCGCTCTACCTCTGAACCAAAATCAGCATGTCCTGGTGTATCAACTATATTAATTTTAATGTCCTTATAATTAATTGAAGCATTTTTTGCATATATTGTAATCCCACGCTCTTTTTCTAAATCATCGCTATCCATACTACTATCCTCAGAACTCACTCCAGTTTGTTTCATGATAGCATCTGTTATGGTAGTTTTTCCGTGATCAACGTGAGCAATTATTGCAATATTCCTTATATCCATATTTTTTATAATTTAAATAAATTATTAAGTAAAAGAAAAAATGCCACGTTTAGAGAAGTAGCATTTCTCTTGTACAAAATCATCAAGTATTTACTAAACTTAATATCCTTTTTTAAAATAATACATTAAAAAAATACACCAGTCAAGCTAAATTTGAAAATATTTTTTGTTTATATATAACAAACTTTACACTATAGACAAGCTTATGATGAAAAGTCAGAGCATAAGCGAGGTATATCGTCGAGGAAATGGCGCAGTCGAAACCACCCCACCCGATCTGGGCAAATATACCAAAATATCACAAAGATATGTCTACAGAATGAAATTTACTATAAATTGATGAGCTTTACACTGCAGACAAACTTTTGATGGCAGAGCCAGAGCATAAGTGGTTATATCGTCGAGGAAATGGCGCAGTCGAAACCACCCCACCCGATCTGGGCAAATATAACAAATATCCAAAGGATATGCCTACAGAGAAAAACTAATCAACCCGTGTTTTTAATGTAATAGTATATGTTAGCATTTATTTAAATTCTTGTCAAGTCCAACCACTTACTGTCAATT
>JALWEZ010000098.1:2407-4426 GCA_027039165.1 Candidatus Moraniibacteriota bacterium | reverse complement strand
ATATCGGATCGAATGAATATTATCGTACAGAAGAAAAGAGAAATAAAAATTCAGTTAAAAATTTTTCAGATATACAAATAAATCAATTAAATACCGACAACAAAGAAGATAAGTTTGTAAAAGAAGCTTTAACAAAAAAAGATGGACTTGTGCAGGAATTTGATTTAAATTCACAAGAAAAAGATGAGATAAAAAAAGAATTTAAGCATAACTCTAAAGAAGAAGAAAATTTGTCCAATAGGGATATATATGAAAAAGAAATGGCTAAACAAAGTTTTTTTAAATCCGAATACGAGGAAAGAGAAGGTGAAAAATATACAGAAGATAATGCAAAATCTAAAAAAATTTTTAATCAAATAACAAAAAAGGCAGATAGTAATGTAAATAAGAAAAAACCAAAACTAAAACCAAAAACTAAAATTAAGATTAAGTCATCCTTTAAGAAAATTATTTTTCTGGGTATTTTTGTACTTATATCTGTGTTATTTATTACAACATTCCCTTATTCAAAAGTTTACATAGAAGTTTCGGATCTCACTGTATCTGATAACGTAACTGTAACAGCAGCAGTTGATGAAAATAAAGCGGATTTTGATCGTAGAATAATAACTGCTAGAAAAATAGAAAAGGATATAACTAAAAAAGTTTCTGTTTTGCCTACAGGTAATAGTGATACTAGACCTCAAAAAGCTAAAGGAGTAATTACAATATACAATGAATTTAGTTCAAAACCTCAACCACTCGTAAAAACAACCAGATTTTTATCCAAAGAAGGTGTTCTTTTTAGACTTCCAAAAAATATTGTAGTTCCTGGTATTGAGATAAAAGAAGGTAAGAAAGTACCAGGAAAAATTGAAGTATTGATTGTAGCAGATAAGACTGGAAAATCTTCAAATATAGGCGCAACAAATTTTACTATTCCAGGATTTAAAGGAACAGCTAAAGAAGAAAAAATTTACGCAGTATCTGAAAGTAAAATGAGTGGAGGAAGTGATGGAACAGATAACTATAAAACAGTAACTGCAAAAGACATAGAAAAAGCAAAAAAAGAAGCTGAAAAAGATAGTGAAAAATATGTTATAGAGGAAATAGAAAAAATATTAAAGCCAGGTGAAGAAATCTTACTGAAAAACGCTGTTAAACTGACATTAGTAAGATCTGAATCAGATGCTGTTTTGGGTTCTGCTGTAGAAAAAGTATCGTATTCTATAACAAATCACGTAACAGCTATTATAATCAATAAACAGGATATAGAAAAAATAGTAGAATATGCACTTAAACAAAAAAAATCAAATGTCTCTAAAGATGCTAAACTTGAATATGAGTTCAAAGATATTGATCCAGACTTTAATTTGGGAAAACTTGTAATAAATATTAATGCAACAGAAAAAATTGATGGAACTGTTGATAAAGATGAATTCAAAAAAGAAATTTTAAATAAAACTCACGAAGAAGTTGAGCAATTAGTTAAAGAAAAATATCCAGCTATAACAGATATATCTATTGCACCAACTCCATCAGCACCATCTATTTTTGCTGATAGAATTTCATCTAGAAAGTGGATGACAAAAATTATAGAAAAATAAATTCTATGAGATGTATAGAATGTTACGGTGATAATGCAAGAAGTACACCTATAAATGGAGTTAGAGATTGTCTTACCAAACATAGACAATATCAATGTTCAAAATGCGGAAGACTTACTTGTATTGATTTAAAAGGAGAAAAACGTGCAAGATGTTTTTTTCCGTTTAATTCACTTGAAACTGCTGTTTTGTATTTAAGAGTTGCTGAAATAATAAATAAAGATTTATGTGGAATATATGAACTTATTTATAAGAGAGGAGATAAAAGATATAAAATATTTAGAACGCACACAGAATTTGAACATTTTCTAAAAACACATCCAGAAATTAAATGTGATAAAAAAGAACCAGTCTATATTTCGCAAAATTATCAAGAAATTGATAAATCTCAAATAAAATATTTAAACAAAAAAGAAGTTGAAAAGTATATGAC
>JALWEZ010000098.1:0-2397 GCA_027039165.1 Candidatus Moraniibacteriota bacterium | reverse complement strand
TTAGACAGTCTCTTATAAAGTTGTGCACATCTATAATTATTTAATTTA
The DNA here is from genome assembly GCA_027039165.1 of Candidatus Moraniibacteriota bacterium. GTDB lineage: Bacteria > Patescibacteriota > Minisyncoccia > Moranbacterales > JALWEZ01. Next base: position 2,349 of record JALWEZ010000098.1, on the reverse strand, counting down.
GTTTGATAATGTGATTATACACTTAAAAAAGTGAGAAAAATTTAAATAGCGGTTTAAATAAAAATTGGTGCGTAAGGTCAGTTAAAAGATAAAGTAAAATATTATGAAAAATGAAATAGGTAAAAAAATTCTTATTATAGTTGCAACTCATGGCGATGAAACTTTTAGTTTGCCAGTTATTGAAAAACTTAAAAAACAATTTCCTGATAAATTCGATTTTATTATAGGAAATCCAAGGGCATTAAAGCAAAATAAAAGATTTACTGAAAAAGATTTAAATAGAGTAGCTCCAGGTAAAAGTAAATCTAAAATATACGAAGAGAGGAGGGTATTTGAAATTTTAAAGAAATCAAAAGATTATCTGTTTACAATAGATATACATGGGACTTCTTCGGAAACTGGTATCTTTACAATAGTTACCAATGCAACTCCATCTAATATGTTACTTGCTTATTTATTACCTATACAAAAAATAGTAATTTGGGATAATGGAAAATCTTTAGGACCATTATCTAGATTCGTGTCTTGTGGTGTAAGTATAGAATGTGGTTCTAAGAGTAATCCTAAAATAGCTAATGAATTATATGAGTATCTAAAATTTTTTTTAAATTCCAGAGAGATATCAGGGGAAATAAACAGTAAAGAGTTGTATCAGGTATTCGGAAAGATTGAAGAGTCAGATTTAGACAAAAAAGAAAAAGGTAATTTAAAAGATTTTATTGAAACAAAAATAAATAATCAAAAAGTTTACCCGTTGCTAGTTAATAATTCATACAAAGGAATAGTTTGTTATAAATTAAAAAAAATTAATTTCTGTAAAAAATTTAGACTTTCTTATTAATTTAATTTTAGAATATGTCAAAAGTTTCACTTATAATAATAACAGGATTACCAGGAACAGGAAAAACAACACTTGGTAAAAAAATAGCCAAAGAATTAGAGTTGCCTTTTGTTTGTAAAGATGATTTTAAAGAACTTCTTTTTGATAGTCTGGGTTCCAAAGATCGTGAATGGTCTAGAAAAATTGGTATGGCGAGTTATGATATCTTGTATCATGTTGCTGAAGAAAATTTAAAAGCAAAAAAATCTGTAATTATAGAAACTAACTTCAATCCAAAGTTTGCTAATGAAAAAATTCGTGATTTGTACAAAAAATATGATTTTGTGCCGTTTCAAATTAGATGCATTACAGATGGCAAGATTCTTTTTGAAAGATTTGCGGAGCGTGCAAATTCAGGTAATCGTCATCCTGGTCATGTTAATAATGAGAATTTAGATGAATTTCGAACAGTATTACTAAAGGGCAAGATAGAAGCTCTGGATATTGAGGGTGAAACTTTTGATATTGATACTACTGATTTTAGTAAAATTAACTATAAAAAATTAATAGGTGCCATTAAAAAAGTAACTAATGTTGTATAGTTTGGTAGATTTTTTGCTTTGTGCTACTATAAGTGTATTATAATCACACAGTAGAAATAATCTTTTGAAAAATATGGATAGAAAAGTAATAGAAAAAATATTTACTAAAAATAATCTTGGGGAAGTAAAATCTATCAAAAAAATTAATATTGGATTTACAAATAAAATTTATTCAATTAATGATGATTTTATTCTTAAAATTTGTGAGAATGAAGAAAACGAAGAAAATTTTGAAAAAGAAGTGTTTTTTTACAATCTCTTTGAAGATAAAATTCCTGTGCCAAAAGTTGTATTGTATGATAATTCAAAATCACTATACAATAAATTTTTTATAATTTATCCAAAAATTCAAGGAGATAATTTGTATTCAAAATGGCATTTGATGAATGATAAAGAAAGGAGGGGAGTTATTGAGCAATTGTGTGATTTTCTAAAAATTATTAATAATGTTGACGTTAAAGAGTTTGTTGAGAAGTTTGAAATACCTTATCCATTTAATTGGAGAAAATCTATTGAGTCAAAAATTCAAAAGTCTTTACATAATATTGAGATAAGAGAGATTTTATCAAAGGACTTTGTACAGAAAATTCAAAAATTTGTTGATGAAAATAAATATGTTCTAGATGAAGAAAAAATTGCTTTTGTCTATTGGGATGCTCATTTTGATAATATTCTTGTAAAAGATAGTAAAATCGTTGGAATTTTGGATTTCGAAAGAACTGAATTAGCTTCAATTGATTATGTGTTGGATATTTTAAAGAGAATGATGAATTGTCCAAAAAAATATGTCTCTGAAGAATCTGAAAAGTTTATCAAGAAACAAGATTACAAAAATTTGTTAGATTTGTTTCAGGAATTTTATCCAGAACTTTTTGATTTTAAAGAACTAGAAAAAAGATTAGATTTATATGATCTTGAGTATAATAT
>JALWEZ010000097.1 GCA_027039165.1 Candidatus Moraniibacteriota bacterium | reverse complement strand
AAGTAAAAAAGTTAAATAAATTTTAAAAAACATAGCTCACATTGTAAATTTAATTTCAGTATCATTTTAGGATTGGAATATACTGCGTTGTCCTCCTATTAAGTGAAGATGTACATGCATTACTTCTTGTCCTCCCCTTTTACCAGTGTTTACTATAAGTCTATAACCTTCATTCAATTCACTTATTTCTCTTGCGATAATTGGAACATTTAACAACATTTCTTTCATGATATTTCCATGTATTTCTTGAACTTCATTCATGGATGTTATGTGAATTTTTGGAATTATTAAAATATGCACTTTTGCTATAGGATTTATATCCTTAAAAGCTACTATAGACTCATTTTCAAAAATAATTGTTGCATCTACTTCTTTTTTTGCAATTTTACAAAAAATACATTCTTCTTTTGTCATAAATAAATTTTATTATTTTCTTTTCTTTCTTTGTATTCTATTCACTTTTTCTTTCACTACATTACCCACAACCCTCCTTGTCTGACCATTTTTCTTTCTAAAATCTTCTGACAATTTCAATTCCTTCTTCAAAACTGAGATAATTTTTTCTTTAGTTATAGTTTCTTGAATTCCAGATACCATATTTTTTATAATTATAGTGTCATCAAGTGCTTCTTTTTGTCCTATTATGAGAGCTATGTCAACTCCTATTTTATTCGCTTGCCTAAGTTGTGTTTTTAAGTTTCCTCTACCAAAACTCTCTGCTATAAGTATCCCAGCATTTTCCAATTCTGCAAAAATTTTAAGACTTTTTTTCTTAGCTAATTCTCCTAATTGCGCTAAGTACACACGTGGAACTTGCGGTTTATAATTCTTTGCTCCAATTCTTTTCATTTCCAAAACTAATCTATCCAATCCAAAAGAAAATCCTATTGCTGGAGTAGGTTCTCCACCTAAATCCCCTATTAATCTATCAAATCTACCTCCGCCTCCCAGAGCATATTGATTTCCATTTTTATCTGTAGAATATATTTCAAAAACAGTTTTTGTGTAATAATCCATACCACGCACTAATTGTGGATTTATAACATAAGGCAATTCCAATTCATCCAAATATTCCAATAAATTTTTAAAATGTTCTCTGGATTCTTTGTCTAAATGATCTATAGCTTGAGGCGCACCTGCACAAACTTGCAAAACCTTATCATCTTTTGAATCAAAAATACCCATAGGATTTGTTTCTATCATGTTCCTATATTTACTCGGTAATTTAACTTTATTTGATTCAAAATAAGCAATTAGAAGTTTTTTATATTCTTTTCTAGATTCTGGCGTACCTACAGAATTTACTGCAAACTGTATATCCGTTAGTTCCAGCTTCTCCAACACTCTGTGTGCAATCTGAATTACTTGTGCATCAAGCACTGGATCCATTTCTCCAAAAATATCAAAATCAGCCTGGAAAAATTCTCTATACCTACCGTCCATCGGTTTATCATATCTATAATTAGGACCTATTGAAAAAAGTTTCAGCGGTTGATTTGTAAGTGCATCCATACCGTGTTCTATATAAGCTCTCACCTTTCCAGCTGTCATCTCTGGTCTAAGCGCTACTTCATCCTTACTTCTTGAAGAAAAAGAATATAATTCATCTTCTATAAGCTCACTATTATTTCCTATAGTATTTTCAAAGAGAGATTTTAGCTCAAGAATTGGTGTGTCTATCCTACTAAATCCATATTCTTCTGCTTCATGTTCTAAAACCTTCCTTACTTGTTGCCAGTACGATTGATTTGTTGGTAAAATATCTCTCATTCCCATAACACTCTGAAGAGCGACTGTTTTACGAACTTTTCTTCTTGTCTCAACTGGTTTTTTTACAGTTTTTTTTGTGCTCCCTTTTTTCATAGGTCAAAAACTTAATTATTAAAACACGCGTGCATCTTGAAATGGATATAATCTAATAAGTACCTTACCTACCACCTTATCCTTAGTAATAGGACCAAAAACACGTGAATCACTACTAGCACCCCTATTATCTCCCAGCACAAAATACTGATCTTCTTTCAAAGAAACTTTCATATTACCCTCCGTAATCCTCCCTTTTGGAAGGTAAGCTGATTCATCTAGAACTATACCACTCGGATTTTCTACGTTGTAAATTTTTACAACTCCATTATTTATCTCAACTGTCTCGCCTGGAAGACCTATAATTCTTTTTATGTAAAATTCTTTTCTTTTTGTAGGAGCTCTAAAAACTACAATCTCATGTCTTTCTAGAGTTTTTGTTGGTTTTACCTCAAATTTATCATTAAACAGTTTAACATTTTTATATCCCAGCTCATTTACTATTAAATAATTATTTCCATGAAAGTTAGGCTCCATACTAGCACCTCTTACTATAAATGGTTGAATTAAAAATATACGAAGTGGAAGTATTATAACTAACGCCCAAATAAACATCTTAATCATCTCAAGTATAAAACCTTTTGTGGTTTCTTGTTTTTTTTCTACCATTTTTTTTATTTAATTCTATTCATTATTCAATATAGCACATTTAAGACTAGATTACAAGAAAAAAGCCCCTACAACTTTTTATTTAATTTATTGAATTATTTTAATTCTAAACTAAATACAAGTCGTAAGGACTTACTGAGAATTATTCACATTTTATGGTAAGTTCTATATTCTTACCAATATTTTTACTGTAATTATTAGTTTTATTCACATCTTCTGTTGAAGTGTGAATTTTAGCCTCAATAATATATTTCCCAGGATTTAATGAAACCACCCCTGGCAAAATAATATTCTCCGTATGATAGCCGTAGCTATCAATATAACCGGTTAACTCTTTTTTGAGTACCAGTACCTCTTCATCGTTACTATTTATAACCTTAATTGTAGCTCTAAGATTTTCTGCGCCCAAACATCCCAGGTTCTCTGTGTCTAGGTGTACCTCAAAATCTGTTCTTCCTTCTTCTACCGCAACTTTTTGCAAGAGTTTTTCCCCTACAAAAATACCGAATTCATCAATGCTTACATCAGCATTCATTTCTTCGCATTCAGCAATATCATCGGATGTATCTTCTGAGGCAGTATTAACGATTATATTATTTACAACTATTGTGCTATTATTTTTATCAGCACATCCATCAGTGCACTCTGTTTTCACTGTATTACTTCCACAACCAGCGATTAAAATCGCAACTAAACTTAAACCTACCAAAATACTTTTTCTTTTTTGCATCTCTTTTACCTTTTGTATAATATTTTTAAAAAACTATCTAACTATAAAGCAACTCTAATCTACTAAACCAATCGCATTGTTGCGACTCCTATATTTTTGGAAAATATAGAAACCTTTGTGGCTCATCTCTGTACATTGATGACCACATGCATATATTAATTTCTCCAAATACATGCAAATAATCATCAAATAACTCACTTTACTATCTACATACTAGCGCACTTCAAAAAACTTGTCAAATTTAGTTTATTTTCCCGTAATTTACTATCAAAAAGAAAAAGCCCTCACGACTTTTGTTTATTTAATTTATTTGTGAATTATTTAATTCTAAACTAAATATAAGTCGTAAGGACCGTTGGAGATTTATTCTCCTATTTTATAATAACTTTCACACTCTTGCCTAATCTAACACTATAATTATTTGATTGATTTACATCTTTCGATGTAGTAATTATTCTTATGTTAGTATCGTATTCACCTGAACTCAAAGCATCTGTACCATCAACAAAAACATTTTGTTTGTAAACTTCTAAAGGTTCAAGAAGACCTGTAAGTTCTTGTTCAAATGTCAAAGTATTGTTATCATCTTTGTTGTTGCGCATTATACCACTTACTTTCAACGCTTCTGCATCTAAATTTCCATGGTTCTCAACTCTTAAATTAAACACTAACTGTTGACCTTCTTCGATAACCACTTTTTGAGCTGGAGGATTACCAACAGCACTGAATTTAGTAATTACAACATCTGCACCATCTTTTTTGTGAGATAATGGACCTTTATGATCTCCACAACCAACCAAAACTAAAACCGCTACCACTGAACTTACTAAAATGCTTTTTCTTTTTAGCATCTTTTACCTTTCTATTATAATATTTTTAAAAAACTACTAGCTATTAAATAGCAAACTCTAACCTAAACCAATCGCATTGTTGCGACACCTATATTTTTGGAAAATATAGAAACCTTTGTGGCTCATCTCTGTATTACATTGACGACCACATGCATATATTAACTTCTCCAAATACACGCAAATAATCATCAAATAACTCACTCTACTATCTATATACTAGCGCACTTCAAAAAACTTGTCAAATTTAAGTCTTGTCCAATGCAAGATGATACTGAAATGGGTATCCGTTTCTAGTGCAAAATGATACTTGAGAGAGAAAAATTTTGCTAAAATGGATTAGTAATTTACAATGCTCGCCTATGAACATCATTATG
>JALWEZ010000096.1 GCA_027039165.1 Candidatus Moraniibacteriota bacterium | reverse complement strand
TATCAAGAAATAAAGACAAAAAGAAAACAAAATAAGAATTTTTTTCAAAAATTAGAATATTATGATAATCAGCCAATTAGGGCAGTAGGAGTAGAACTAGTTAATGGATGTAATTTGAACTGTAAATATTGTTACATATCTGCATATACAAAGAAGAAAAAACTATTAAGTAAAGAAAAGTTTATAGACATTTTAAAATTTTTAGAAAAAGAGAAAGATAATCATATTATTATGTATTTTGCTGGAGGTGGAGAGCCTCTTCTTAACTTTAAATTGCTAAAAGATATCCCAGAATTATGTAAAACTTATGGTTTTAAAAACTGCGATTTTGATTTAACAACAAATGGTACAATTTTAAAAAAAGAAAACTTGTCTTTTTTTAAGGAAAATAAATTTACTATAAACATAAGTTTAGATGGTGGAGAAACGATTAATGATAGAGCCAGAATTTACCCTAACGGAAAAGGAAGTTTTAAAGACGTATTTAAGAATATTAAATTACTAAAAGAAAATAAGATTGATTTTTTGTGTAAAACCGTAATTTTACCTGATAATAAGGACATATTTGATGTTTTCTCTTTTTTTGAACATAATGAAATTAAATTTTACTTTTCAATTGCAACGAATTCTTACGATAATCATTATATCCCCAAAATAGAAGACTTAGATAATTTCGAAATTCAAATGAAAAAAGTAAGTGAATTATATGTGAAACTTATAAGTGAAAACAAAGAAATTTTTTCTTTAAAAATTTTAGAGGATATTAAAAGAATACACTATGGATTAATAAATAAAATTTCTTGTCCAGCAGGCAGAGAAAGTTTTTTTATTGATATCAATGGAGATTTTTATACTTGTTCGTATCACACAAGTTCTAAAGATTTATCTATAGGGAATATTTATGCTGGTATTAATTATAATATGATTAAAGAAAAAAAATGGTATGCTCAGGATGTGGATAATTATAAAATATATAAAGATTGTTGGATGAAATATTTGTGTGCAGGTTCGTGTTTCGTAATAAAATGGCTTGATAATAACAATACAGAAAAACCATCAGAATACTTATGTAAAGCTTTTGACATTTATTGGAAAGCAATATTAAGTATATATATCCAAGTTTACCCATTTATTATAGATGATAAAAATATAAATTTTTTAGAGAATGAAAAAATTGAAGAATTTGATTTTAAAGGATAAAATTACAATCATTCTATTATTTCTCTTTATTACGTCACAATTATCTTCACAAATTGTAATAAGAGGAAAAATTACATCTAATGAAAACTTTCCAATAGAATATGCATCTGTTCAATTGCTTTATGATTCAAAATGTCAAAATTCTGCGTTGACTGATTCTCTTGGTAATTATAAAATGAGTGCGTCAAAGAAAGACAGTTGTGAACTTGTCGTAAATATAATAGGTTATGTGCCTGTTCACAAAAAGATAAATCTTATGGAAGATACAATTATAAATTTTGTTTTACAAACAGATACAACTATTCTTAACCCGATTACAATCGTTGGAAAAAAAAAGTTAATAAATTCCGAACCTGATAAACTTATAGTTAACATCAAAGGAAACATAAAAACTGCTGGCAAGCAAACTACTCAAATTTTAAGCAAATTACCAAATATAACTGTATCAAACAATTCGTTGGGAATGTTTGGCAAATCATCAGTTATTGTTTATATCAATGACCATGTTGTAAGGTTAAGCGGACAATCATTGATAGATTATCTAAATTCACTTCCACCGGATATTATTGAAAGTGTAGAAATAATTACTTCGCCATCGGCAAAATACGATGCAGAAGGTAACATTGGTATAATAAGAATAAATACAACAAAAAAAATTCTGCCGGGTTGGAAAGAATATTTTACTGCAAGATACATTAAAAATACATATTCATCAGGAATTTTAAGCGCTTATGCTAGTTATAGCGGTAAAAAACTATTTTTTGAAATAACAATAAACGGTGGTAAATATACTTATTTAAACCTTGCAAACTATAAAATTTATTTCCCTGAAGAAACAATAACAACATATAATCCTAAACAATACAATATTGCTGGAACAAAATCAAAATTAACATTTAATTACGACTTTAATGAAAATAACAGTTTGATAGTTGATGCTCTTATTCCGTTTTTCAACCAAAACGATATTTCCGATATAGAAAACAAAACCGAGTTTATAAATCCACCAACAAAAAAAATTGACTCAACCATATTATCCAATGGTAGAACAATCACACAAAATTATACTTACAATTCCGAAATATTTTTTAAACACAAGTTTGCAAATCAAAAATCATTAATTACGACAAGTGCGGCATACTTAAATAATTTCACTGCAAATGAACGTACTTTCACTTCAACAACAGAAAGAAACAACATAAATTTAATTAACGAAAATTTCAAAACAACCGGCAAACAAAAATATCAAATTATTACTTCAAAAGTTGACTTTTCATTCTCTGTGTTAAATTTTAATATTAATGCCGGAGGCAAGATAGCATTTACCAGCACTGGTTCAACCAATAATTTTTTCCGTATTGTAAATGATAATGATTTATTAGACAGTAGTTTGTCGGATAAATATACTTATGAGGAGAAAAAGCAAGTTGTTTATTTTAGCATAGCAAAAAAAATAATGAATTGGAGTTTTAAAGCGGGGTTAAGATCAGAGGTAACAAATACTATTGGTAATTCACTAACCAAGAAAGAAGCATACAAAAAAAATTATACTAGTTTTTTTCCCTCACTTTATGTTTCCAATCGATTGAATGATAACAACATTCTTTCGTTAAGTTATGCAAAGCGAATAGAGAGACCTCCGTATCAATTTTTGAACCCTTTTAGGTGGTATATTACAAAGTATGATTATTCAGATGGGAATCCTTTTTTAGAGCCTTCTTTTATTGACAATTTCGAATTACGTTATTTGTATGGAAATACCTTTGTGACTAAACTATATTTTTCTTCTCAAGATGATGAAATTGGCAAGTATGTTGTCCTTGATTCATCAAACATTGAACTGCAAGTGGAAAAACCTGATAACTTCCTGAATAGGAGAACTTACGGTTTAAACTTATACAAAAGTTTGAATATTAAAAAGTTGAAATGGCTTGAAACGGTTTTGCAAAGCGATATTTCTTATTCAGAATTTATTTCGAACAGAAACGAATTTGATAACATCTCGGGACTAAGTGGCATTTTCATACTGAATAATACAATATTTGTGAAAAATAAGTATCAAATAGTGTGCAAAGTTCAAGAAAAAATACCTGGTCTCTACGATTACAGAACAATAGGAAATTCATTTCAATTAGATATTGGCTTAAATTATATTATCACTAAAAAGGGTCTGGATATCAGACTATTATTTACAGATGTTTTCAAGACATCAGAATCTGAATATTATTATTTCAGCAACGGGGTGAAGCAAGTCTACAAAAATTATTACGATTCGCAAATGCTTATTGTAATGTTTACTTGGCGACCAGGTAATTGGTATAATAAAACTTTACAGTTGCCATCGTCATCCAATGCAGAAGAAAAAGGGAGGTTGTAGCTTGGACCAACCCCCTATTTTTTGGACTAAATTTGCTGACCAATATACAAATTATTTTTAATTTTTATATTTTTGTCCAATACCGTCCTAAATAATAAAAAAAGTAAAAAAAGAGAGAGAGAATTTAGAAACTCAAATTATCTTTGAGGCGAACAAACCAAAAACCCTCTCTCTGATGGCAAATATAAATTTATTTTCTCAAATAATAAGCAAATTAGACAAACAATCTTTCAAAAAATTAGTATCAGAAAAACAAACAGACAAATATCAAAAAGGCTACGATTCTTGGACACATTTAGTATCAATGCTTTTTGCACAATTTGCCAACAGTAAGTCTGTGCGAGACATAAGCAACGGACTTCGTAGTGCCACAGGCAACCTAAATCATTTGGGAATAAAGAAAGCTCCGTCAAAATCAAGTATAAGTTATCAGAATAAAAATAGAGATTGGACATTATTTCGAGATTATTACTTTAAATTGCTAAATCATTTGGGACAGCAGGCAAGATTTAAACAAAAAAAGTTTAGAATAAAGTCAAAGATATTGCTATTGGATTCGAGTGTAATAAGTTTATGTTTGAGCCTATTTGATTGGGCAAAATACAAGGCGCAATAAAATTACATACACTGCTTGATTATGACGGTAATTTACCTGTTTATGTTAATGTTACATCAGGCAAAACAGCCGATAATAAAGGCGCTTACGATATACCGGTGATATCGGGCAGTGTTATTGTTGCAGACCGATATTATAATGATTTTAGGTTACTAAATATTTGGGACAGCAACGGGATTTTCTTTGTAGTCAGACATAAAGAAAATTTGAAATTTAAAACAAAAAAGGAATTAGACTTGCCCGAAAAC
>JALWEZ010000095.1 GCA_027039165.1 Candidatus Moraniibacteriota bacterium | reverse complement strand
ATATTTATCTACTATTTTTTCTAAAAGTCCAAACAATTCTAAATAAATTTCTCTATCTTTGGTGATTTTTTGCTTATAAAATTTTGATGCTCCGATTAATGCATGAGTTATAAAGTATACGTCATTTATCAGTAAATCTCTATTTTTTCCTCTGTTTGCAAATTCTTTAGTTTGTGTGAGAGTGAGTAATTTACTTACATCTACTTTGTGAGTAGCATCACCATCAAAATAATCTTCTAGGAAATAAATATAATTTAGCGCAAACGTCGAGAGTGTTAAAATATCTTCTGGATTTTTGAGTAATTTTTCTCTAAGAGACACTAAATCTTTATCACTTATCATTTTTTGAATACTTTCTCTTAAATCAACATTAAATATATTTTTACTCATTAAATTTCTAAACAGTATCTCACTGTAAGAGGCGAGCATTGGGTATTTTTTTAGAGTGTTTAGTCTAAAATCTTTTTTGTTGTGAACTTTTTTTTGATAAACATCTTTTTTGTCTAGAATTGTTTTGATTTTTTCTTCAAGATCTGACGCATTTTCTCCAAAATAGTCTGATTTTAATTTAGATAGCTCATCAAGATATTCTTTATTTTTAGTCCACAAAAACATCCTTGTAAAGAAATGAAACTTTTTAGAAGCCAATTGCTCAGCGTTTTTTGTGTAGCAGTCTTTTACTAATTCACTTGCTTTTTTATTTTTTCGCTCAAGCATTGATTGAGCATATTTTATCAATTTTTGAGCTACGTTTATACCAGTGCATTTTTGAAATCCTTGCCATTGAGGCACTGTATTTAATTCCAAAAAATAAAGTTTTTTTGTATTTTTGTCTTGAATAATATCAACACCACAAAATCCTAAATTTAGAGATGAAGCAATTTGAGCAGATATTTCAAATAATTCAGTGCGCAATTTCTCATCAGTTACTAAAGAAGTATTTCCTCCCATTGATACATTATTTAAGAAAGAATCTTTTGCTCCTGTTCTTTTTATAGTGTCAATTGGTCGTCCTCCTATAACTAGCACTCTATAATCTCCATCATTTTCTATAAAATTTTGAAAAATGCTTTCTTTTATATCTGCATTTTGCAATGATTCTAAATCACTGTTATCTTTTATTAATTTAATACCTTCTCCTTTTGAACCGAGATTTGGTTTTTTAATTATTGGGAATTTTAATCTACCAGACTTTATGGTTTCTAGTAGTGTTTTTTTATCCAAAAAAGTAAAAGTAGGAATTGTGTTTATATTTTTAAATCGTTTTTTTATGTATTTTTGTTGAAATTGTTTAAAAAATACAGCAGGGAAGTCTATTATGCTTCTATTTATTATAATTTTTTCATCTCTGTCTAATATATTTATTAGTGTAGCTCTTCCAGAGGGTATGCTTAGAGAGCTGGAACGCCATAGTATTAAGTCCCCTAGTGAATTTAATTTTTCAAAATCATTTAAATTTTCTATATCAATTTTTTCAAAATCTAAATCATATTTTTTAGCTTCCTTTGTAATTTGCTTATCGTGCCAAGTGTTTGTTTTTGAAATATAGGATATTTTCATAGGAAATAATTATGTTGTTACTGCGTGTATTGTAGCAAGAATTTATATAAAGATAAAGTGAGTTTAATAAAACTTTGGAAAAAACATACCAACTTTTTTTTGATACATGATATATTCAGGAAATTTTTCTTTTAGTAACTTCTCTTCTTGTTTAGCTCTTAGATACATAAATGGCACAAATATTAGTGATGTAGCGATAAGAGTTGCATAATTAAAAAACACAAAACAACTAGCATAAAACATCCAAATAAGTGAAGCATAAAGTGGGTGTCTTACTACAGAATAAACCCCAGATGTGACTAAAGTGTGTTTTTTGTAAATTTTTATTTGATTTGCCCAGTTTCTTCCTAGTTTAAGTCTTCCTAATATATTAAAATAAGTGCCAATAATCATAATAATTGTACCTAGAAAAGAAAAAATAATTTCTAGATAAATATTTTTTATAATAAAAGTACCAATATGAAACTTAATAAGCACATAAACAAAAACAAAAAATAAAGTCATAGTACCCGTTTCTACAATGCTTTTTTTCTCTTTCACTGGTGATTTTTCTTGATTTTTGTCTTCTATAAAGTTAACAATTACAGCAAGGATTATAGCAAGTACACACAAAGCATTAATTAGAGAAATTATAATCGCTATGATGCTTATCCAATTACTAGTATCTAAATTAGCTAAAAAGGTGTTTTGCATATGAATTATTTCCTATAAAACATATTAAACGTAGAAAAAGGCATTTTTTTCTTATCTTTTGTGAGGATATGTACACAATCTTTTTTTACTGATTTTATATCAAAATTATAAATATCTATAAATGAGGTAACAGTTATGCGGAAGAAATTTTCATCAATGTAGCGTCTTTTTTCTTTTTTTGATTTAAGTAATATTTTTGGATCTATTATTTTTGAAATTTCGCTCATTGATTTCATACATCCTCCTTTTCCACTACATTTAAATACTAGTTTTTTGCTTTTTTCCACTAAACTTTCCATTTCAAAATTTATAGTATTGTCAATTGCTGGCAAATAAGATTCTAAGCTTATATCTCTAGTTACAGGAGTCCAAACATCATTTTTTTTGTGAAGAAATGTAATTGCAATTCTATCAATATCACACGGAAGTGGTAAAAAATCGTTAAAATTTATAAGTTTTTTGGTTTGGTCTTCAATTCTCTGTAATACTCCAGACAAAGTAGTTCTATTTTCTCTATCTTTTTGTGAAATTCTACCAAAAAAAGCAACAGGCTGAAAATTAATTCCACGTATATTTCTTTTATTTAGTCCAAATTCTATAATTTCACCAAGTTCACTATCGTTTACATTATTTGTAACTGTTGTTACTAAAGTTATGGCAATATTATATTTTTCTAAATTTTCTATTGCTTTTTTTCTAATTTCTTGCATATTTCTTCCTCGCATTGGAAGTGATCCTTCAACTGAGATGCTATCAAACTGCAAATAAACTTCAAAACCGCCACTAGGGAAAATTTCTGCTAATTTTTTGGCAAAGTTTTCATCTTGCGCTATTATTAGCCCGTTTGTGTTTAACATTATGTATTTTATATCTTTGTCTTTTGCAAGTTTTAAAATATCAAAAATCTGAGGATGCAAAGTTGGTTCTCCGCCACTTATTTGCAAAATTTCAGCATTACCGTTTTCTGAGTCTATATAAAAATCAAGTATACTTTCAATTTCTTCTAAACTCATAAATTCTCCATCGCCAGAATTTGCGTAGCAAGTAGGACATCCTAAATTACATCTATCAGTTATTTCTAAAAGTCCAATACAAGTGTGCTGTTCGTGATCAGGACAGAGTCCACAGTCAAACGGACATCCGTTTTTTATCATTGTCTGAGTTTTGCAAGTTGTACCTGGTTTATCATAAGGCTTTTTCATGAAATAGTATTTGGCATGTTCTTCCATGAGTTCTTTTTGCTCTCCGTGCTCTAGGCAGTTTTTGAGTATAAAAATTTTATCATCCTCAAGAATGATTTTTGCACTGACTCTTTGGTGGCACTCGTTGCATATACTAGTTGTAGCTTCTAGGAATGTATAGTTTTTTTGCATAAAGTTTGATTAGAAATTTGAAAGTACGCCAAAAATAGTAAAACAAGCTCCAAATGCAAGTAAAGGCAAAGAAAGAGCAGTTATAATACCAAAAGCTATAAAGCGACGTTTAGTTTTAAAAGCAAACCATATTGAACAAATAAAAATTATAATTATAGTCATCATAAACAGAAATGGAAGTGCTATAGAGTACTCTTCAAAACCATAAGAAAATAAACCGTCAGTTAGAGGTAAAATTAAACCAGCTATAAAAGAAAAAATTGTGTATACAATATAACTTCCAAAAAATCCTATTAAAAAATCTATTACCTTTTTACCATTATCTGTGTAATAACTTTTACTAATCTCTTTGTTTTCTTTTTTGTTCATAAAATTTATTTAAATATAATAAGCCCTACTTTTATAAATTATATCATAAAACAGGAAGTAAAAGTGAAATTTTGCCAATATCGTTGTGTATAAGAAGTCTAGTTGTAACTAAAAAATAAGAAAATAAAAATAAAAAAAGAAAAGAGAAATTGCTATACCAAAAGCTATAAAACGATGTTTGATTTTAAAAGTAAGATATAATGAAACTATAAATATAGCTATAAGTGTAATTTTAAATATAATAAATTGATAATAAGGACCTTCTTCATGAAGGCACGAAATCGTTCTATGATGTCCATGTTCTATAAAATAAAACATTTCATCTAAATAAAGTGATATTGAATCTACTGCAATAAAGAGGAAAAATCCTACAAAACTTCCGATCAAAAAATCCAACACCTTCTTATTGGTGTTAATATAATAATCTTTACTAATCTCTTTGTTTTCTTTTTTG
Organism: Candidatus Moraniibacteriota bacterium; assembly: GCA_027039165.1. GTDB lineage: Bacteria > Patescibacteriota > Minisyncoccia > Moranbacterales > JALWEZ01. The sequence goes on along the minus strand of JALWEZ010000095.1, from coordinate 33 downwards.
TTCATAAAATTTATTTAAATATTATCATTTTTT
>JALWEZ010000094.1 GCA_027039165.1 Candidatus Moraniibacteriota bacterium | reverse complement strand
CCAGAAGAGTTTAAACAATATATAGAAAAAACTCGAGAAGGTGAGTATTATGATAATGATATAATGTCAGAAACAACTTTTAATGATGAGCCGATGCCAACAGGTCTTTCTAAAACTTCTTATAATAGCACTGCTTCATCAGATAATATTAGATTTGTAAATCCTGTAAGTCACAATGAAACTAAAAGTCGTTTTTCTAAAACAAACACACAAGTAAAAAACATAGATGAGCCAGATATTGTAAAAACTGATGGTAAAAATATATTTCTCTCATATAGAGATTTTGCTAAACCTATTTTTGTAGACAATATAGATGGAGACTTTATTTCTAAAGAAGAAAAAATAATGCCACCTCAACCAAGAAAAGAATCAAAAGGAACTCATGTAATTAAAGCGACTCCGCCTGGAGAAATGAAAATTTTGAACGATTTGGATACTTATGGTGATTTGCTACTATCAAAAGAAAATTTAGTAGTGCTTGGAAAAGACAAAAAAATACATGGGTACAGCATTTCCAACAAAAAACAGCAAAAAAAATGGACTATATCCTTGAAAGAAAATACATCAATTCAAACTGCTAGATTACTTGACGATTCTTTGTTTATAATAACTAGGACAAATGTAGATTACTCTACTCCATGCCCTATAAAACCTCTTAACTTAAACAATGAAGACGTAGTAATTGCTTGTAATCAAATTAATTATCCAAAAAAACCAGTTCCAGTAGATGCTGTGTACTCAATTGCAAAAATCAATGTAAAAAGTGGAAAAATTGAAGAAAAAACATCTTTTGTGGGATCTTATCAAAATTTAGTCTACTATATGTCTCCAAAAAACCTATATATAACATATAGAAATAATTTTTCAATGGTAGATGTTGCTTTTACTTTTATGTCTTCTGACTACAGCCCGCTTCCTGAAGAGCAAAAAAACAGAATAAAGGAAATTTATAGTTATAATATAAGCAAAGAATCAAAAGAACATGAATTTGAAGTACTAATGGAAAAATATGAAAGCTCATTACCAAAAGACAAACGACTTGAAATTAAAAATAATTTTGAAAACAAATTTAAAGCCTTTTTTGAAGAAAATGGTGAGAAATTATTAACTTCTACTATAGTAAAAGCGTCTTTGGATGATTTAGAGATTAAAAAAATAAATAAATTTCCAGGTATTGTGCTTAATCAGTTTTCAATTGATGAATACAAAAACACTCTAAGAATTGCAACAACTCTAGATTTACCAGAAGTTGATAGTAAAAGCTATGTATACGTGTTAGACAAAAATCTTGATATAATTGGCTCTAGTTCAGAAATGGGCAAAGGTGAGAGAATTTACTCTGTAAGATTTATAGATGATAGTGCTTATGTGGTAACATTTAGACAGACTGATCCGTTTTATGTACTAGATCTAAAAGATTCAAAAAATCCAAAAGTTACCGGAGAATTAAAAATTCCTGGATATTCTTCATACCTCCACAAGCTTGATAAAAATTTAATTCTGGGCATTGGAAAAAATGAAGGAAAAGTAAAATTATCTCTGTTTGATGTATCAGATAAAAATAATCCAAAAGAAATATCAAAGTACATAATTGATGAATACTACTCAGAAGCAGTTAATAATCACCACGCTTTTCTCTATGATCAAAAACACAAAGTATTTTTCTTGCCAGGTAGCAAAGGAGGATATATATTTACTTTCAAAGGTAATAATTTAGAGATGAAAAAAGCTGTCGCTCAAAGTGGTATAAAAAGAGCTCTCTACATAAATGATTACCTCTACCTAATAGCTCAAAACAATATAGTGGTAATAAATGAAAATGATTGGCAAAAGGTACAAAATTTTTCTCTAGATAAAAATAAACAGTAGAGATAAAAGTATTATAAACAAAAACCTGACTTATTAACTAGTCAGGTTTTTAAATAGACTTTTAAAAAAATCTATTGTACAAATATATCAACTGGTGGTCTAAGCTCTGAGCAAGATTTAAGAGCTAGGTGTACATTATGATTTTTTAATCTTTCTACTAGTTCAGTATCAATTTTATCATATTTATCATCATAAATTGCAACTTCTACGCACGCTCTAAATCTCGGTCCCCATTTGCGAGACCCAAGTCTTGCAGTTCTAGAGCAATTATCCACCATATAATCAACTCCTCTTGCATGCATATAAGGATTTAGAGAATCAACTGCCTCAATTATAGATTCGTTTACAATCTCGCTCCATGAGTGTCCATTTTCTCTTAGTACATCAATTTGAGCCATCATTGCTCCTACATAAATTCCAGCAGTCTCAGCTACAATATCTAAGTCATCTCCGTTTTCTTTACTTTCTCTTACTTTTTCACCAACTCTCCACATAGGAGTTTTGTCTACTTGCTCTGGAACAAATATTTGCTTTCTCCTACCAGCCAAAATAACTCCTCTTATCTCATTACCACTTGCTACCTCATCATAAATTTCTTGAAGTAGTGGATAACATTCCTTGTAACTGGAATTTAAAGACTTGTTAAAAACATCATCTCCTTCAAATTGTTCAAAAATTGATTTAATTCCATCTTTGGAAATTTTTCTACTTATTGGACCAGTTATATTTACAACTGTTTCTCTGTAGACTTTTTGTGGTTCTTCTTTGACTGTTCTCTTTTGGTAAAGTGCCTCTACTATTCCGTGAACCGCACCAAGCAGTATCCCACGCTCACCATAAATATCAGATTTAAATTCGTCTTCTAGTGTAGTTTTAAATACAAAAGGAGACCCAATTAGAATTGCCCAAGCAAGTGCAATGTCTGTCGCATTACCACTTACATCTTTTTCTACAGCAAACGAACTATTAATCCCTGCTCCATTTACTTCTTTACCTTGTTCGTATAGTCTTCTCACTGACGGACCCATTCCCTTTGGACAAACTCCTATCACATTTATGTTTTCTGGGAAATAATCACCCACGTTTTTTAGATGTCCAAGCAAAAACCCATGAGAAAGTCCAAGAGTTGAGCCTGGTTTTAGATTTTTAAATATTTCTTTGTAATTATCTGCTTGAGCTGCGTCACTTATAAGCAATATATTTAAATCCGACTCAGAAAGAACACTGTACATCTCACCTACTTCAAGTCCAGCCTCCTTTGCTTTTTGCTCTGATGCACTTCCCTCTCTCAAGCCCACTTTTACAAGTATACCACTTCCCTCTAAAGAATCTCTGAGGTTTTGTGCTTGAGCAGGTCCCTGAGAACCCCAACCAATTACACCGATTTGTTTTATTTGAGCATCTTTCAGTGCACCAGTAGCTAAATCAAACTTATCTCTACCACCTACTACAATCTGCTCATTTTTACCAGGAACTACCAATTCCTCGATATCAAAAACAGTTGAATTTATTTTCTCTGCCATAATATAACATTAATTAATTCATTACAAAAAGACAGGCTTTTAACTCTATCCTTTATTAAATATTACCACACTCCTAGATTTCTGTAAAAATAAAAAACAGCCTATATTAAGCTGCATAAATAAAAAGAGAGGAAATATTTAAACCCGTTTCCTCTATTACGGTTTAGTTGCAAAGCAACTACATATTATTTGTTAGCGCTATACTCTTGCGCAATTTTTAATAGGTCGAGTCCAGGTTCCAAAGAACCTCTCATGAGAGCATGAAACTCTCCAACCTTGTTTGTATTTTTCCAGCTGACATCTGGTGCCTCATTGTCCTCAAGTAGTTCCACGATACTTCCAAGATCAGAGGCATCTAAGTTACCAGGCGACCAGTGAAACACTGGCATGGTTTCCACAATTAATGCTAGCCAACCATTGGCATCAAAAGGGACGCCAACCTCTTCCTGAAATTGTACCAATCTTAGGTTATACCCATTGTCGATTAGTGGTACCAGCAACCCCAAAGTCATCATCAAGCGCTCACCATATGCACCATCTAGCTTAGCATTAAAAATCTGCTCTACTTCTTGATGCCCAACAATCACATTTTTTACATTTTTGCCCCAACCTCTCTTCTGGGTCCAATTTTCAGTGCCTGGATGAAAAATTGCTGGTTCTTGCCAGTTGTAGTAGCTCGCACCATTTTTTTCTGCCATCTTAATTGCGGCTGCGATTATTTTTTTTAAATCATCTTTTGTTAATGCCATCATAAATCCTTTTTATTGGCTGCGGAAAAATTTTTATTTCATCATTAGACTCCGCTATCTAACAACGCCCACTACATTTGATGTAAACTGGGTTTTTAGAAAAGAAATATCATTTCCAAAAATCCAGCTTGCATCTCCTGTAATTAGCATAAACTTATTTTTAATGAACTAAGCAGTAAAAACTTAACCTTATCTTACTATATTTATATTATAGCACATATGTTTATACTTGTCAAGTTTTAGTCTTGTCCAATGCAAGATGATACTGAAATGGGTATCCGTTTCTAGTGCAAAATGATACTTGAGAGAGAAAAATTTTGCTAAAATGGATTAGTAATTTACAATGCTCGCCTATG
>JALWEZ010000093.1 GCA_027039165.1 Candidatus Moraniibacteriota bacterium | reverse complement strand
AGTAGATATTGCAAAACAAATAATTTAAATTTTTATGAAAATAGCAATTGATGTAAGAAATATAGGCAGGGGTAGGACGGGGAGTGAAGTGGTTGTGAGAGAACTAGTGTATGCCTTACTAAAAATTGACAAAAAAAATGAGTATTTTCTACTGACTGACACAGATGAAAAAGAGATTATAGATTATATAAATGCTGTTTTGGAGCTTCACAAATTTGAAAATGCTTCTCTCTACTCAATAATGTCATATGGGAGAGCGGATTGGGTGCTTTATAGCTGTCCTCGTTTTGTGAGAAAGTACGATATAGACGTTTTTCACACAGAGTACATAGTTCCATTTTTTCTGCCAAAAAAAACCTATGTGATAACCCACATTCATGATGTTTCTTTTAAAGTCGTAAGGGATAAAATTCAAAAGAAAGATTTGTTCTTCCTAGATACTCTAATACCAAGAAGCTTAAAAAGAGCAGATAAAATAATAGCAGTAAGTAATTTTACCAAAGATGAAATTCTAAAGTATTATCCTTGTGCAAGGGGTAAAGTTTCTGTAGTGCACAATGCTTGCTCTTCTTTTTTTAAAAAATTGCCAACAGATGAGGATAGATTGAGAGTAAAAGAAAAATACAATATTCCAGATGAATTTGTGCTTTCTATAGGGAGCATGCAACCTAGAAAAAATATTCCATTTCTCATAGAAGCGTTTTCTCAGATTACAGATAGATTGCCAAATGTGAAGTTAGTGCTTACTGGAAGGAAAAATGAAAAATTTGATTCTCTAATCTCTGAAATTCTAGAAAAAAATCCAAATTTAGAGGAAAAAGTAATTTTTACGGGTTTTGTGGAGGATGATGATTTACCAGCTCTTTATACTCTTTCTAAATTATTTGTGTTTCCATCACTTTATGAGGGTTTTAGTTTGCCGATACTTGAGGCTATGACTTTGGGAGTGCCGTGCGCAGTAAGTGATATAAAAATCCATCATGAAGTAGCAGAAGATGCTGTTATTTATTTTTATCCAAATGATATTGACCAATGCGCTGAAATGATGTATCATGCTTATACATGTGTGCAAACTAGAAATGATTTAATTTCTAGATCACAAGTGCAAAGTAAAATATATTCGTGGAACAAAGCTGCTGCAATTTTTTTGGATATTGTGAGCAGTTCTAATATGTCAAAACATTATATGAAAAAAACTGCAAAATATTTCAATAAGAAGTCTACAGATAAGAACGTTAAAAAAAAGAATAAGAAGAAAATTTTTATAATTATTGCGATAATACTTATTCCCTTGCTTTTGATAGTGGGTTATTTTTTCTTTAGAACAAGTAATACTGTTGGAAAAGTTTCAAAAAAGGGTGGAATATTTAGCAGTATAGCAAAGACGATATCACTCAAAGAAAATTATCTAAAAGGAGAAGGGGAAGGGCGGATAAATATAGCTCTACTTGGAATGCGTGGAAAAGGAGTTGTGGGAGGTGGAGAGCTTGCTGATACTATAATGATTGCAAGTTTTATAAAAGATAAAAATAATCCAGATGGTAAGTTTAATGTCTCGCTAATGTCAGTTCCTCGTGATTTGTTTGTAACTACTCCAGATGGTAGAAAAGCAAAAATTAATGCAGTTTATGCAGAAGGAGCAAGAAAAGGAAAGGGCATGGAATACATGAAAAAAATGCTTGAAGAAGTAGTGGGACAACCAATTCAATATGCAATAACTGTTAATTTTAAAGCTTTTTCAGATGTTGTAGATGCTATAGGAGGTGTGGAGATAACGAGAGAAACTGAGTTTATAGAACCTCTTCAATTTTATGATACAAGTGTTTGTGATGGAGATAAAGGGGGAGTGTTTACTGTACCAATACCAGATAAATTTGATAGAAAATACAAGAAAAATGGTAAAATTGCTGCAAAATATCCAATTTGTCTAAATAAAAATGCGGAGTGTGGGGGGGTATTTAAAGTACCAGCTGGAACGACTAATTTAAATGGAGCACAAGCTCTTTGTTATGTTAGGTCGCGTAAAACTAGTAGTGATTTTGATAGAGCAAGGAGGCAACAAGAAGTTATAGGTAAAATAAGAGAAAAAGCAACTAATATTGGTACTTTGAGTAGTCTTAGTAATATAAATAAGCTTTTGGATGCAGTAGGGGATAATGTGCAAACTGATTTAGAACCATGGGAGATGCAAAGACTTTTTGATTTATATACAAATAAAATGGCAGATAAGAAGGTTAAAGCTCACAAGGTTTTGGAAAATTCTAAGGAAGGTTTGCTTTACGCCCCACCAAAAAATGGTTATGGTTATACATTACTACCTAGGGGAAATAATTATGATAAAATTCATGAGGCATTTAAAAATATATTGAATTAATTGATTTATTGTAAATTTGTGAATGATAAAATAACTATAGCAGTTCAGAGCTATAAAAATCCAGAAATGCTTAGATTGTGTCTTAAGTCTGTTCAAAAATTTGCAGGAAAAGAGGTTTTGGAAGTTTTGGTAGCTGATGGTGAAACACAAGAAGATACAGCTTTGATGATGAGAGAAGAATTTCCAGATGTTATATTTTTACCGCACGAAAAAAATGTTGGCTTCGGTTCTTTGGTGAATGCTTGTATAGAAAAAGCTAGAGGCGAATATGTGTTTTTTATAAATTCAGATGTAATTTTGGAAGAAAATTCTATCAAAACACTTAAAGAATATATGAATAAGCATCCAGAAGTTGGTTTATGTGGTCCTGCGCAAAAAAATTTCAATGGAGTTTTGGAAAACACTAGATTTTCATTTTATAAACCACAGACAATTCTTTATAGAAGAACTATCTTGAAGCATCTACCTTTTGCTAGAAAACATCTAGATGAGTTTGAAATGAAAAAGCATGAAAATATAAAAGAACCTTACTCTGTGGCATGGGTAATAGGTAGTGCTATGTTTATACGAAGAGATGTTATTGATAAAATAGGAGGAATGGATTCAAAAAGGTTTTTTATGTACATGGAAGATGTTGATTGGTGTAGGCGAATTTGGGAAGCTGGTTTTAGTGTAAAATATAATCCTCAATGCTCAATTTTTCATTTTTATGGCAAAGGTAGTGCAAAGGGAGGTTTATTTGGAATCTTTTTTAATAAATTAACATTAATTCATATATCGAGTGCTCTTAAGTATTTTCTGAAATATAAAGGTAAATCTCTTCCAAAAATTAAATAAAAATATATGTGTACAAATAATAAAAAAAGTTTTGCTGGTAAAATATTGTCGTTTTTTGCAGAAATAATAGTGTTAGTGATAATATTTACCGCTGGGTATTTCTTTGGGCAGAAGGCATTGCTTGGTAATAATACTAAAGCTTTCAAATCTTTGAATGAAACTCTAATTTATAACAAAGAAGATTCTTATAAGGGCGTTGACTTTGCTCTTTTTTGGCAAGCTTGGGATTTACTCAAGAAAGAACATGTAGATAGAGATAAAATTAATTCTCAAAAGCTTGTCTACGGTGCAATAAAGGGTATGTTTGCTGCTACTGGAGACATGCATACTAATTTTTTTGATCCAGAAGAAAAAAAGATGTTTGATGAGGAAATTGATGGTAGCTTTGAGGGAATTGGAGCAGAAATTGGCATAAGGGATGGTTTTTTGACAATAGTAGCTCCACTGGATGATTCTCCTGCGCAAAAAGCTGGTCTTAAACCAAAAGATAAAATTTTAGCGATAGATGGCGAACAAATAACAAAGCCAGATTTGGATAAATTAATAACTAAAATTAGAGGTAAAAGCGGAACTGAGGTGAAATTTAAAATTCTAAGAGAAGGAGAAGAAAAGCCCTTGGATATAACTGTAATTCGCGACAGAATTCAATTAAAGAGTGTAAAAACAGAACAAATCGATAATATTTCATATATAAGAATATCAGAGTTTACGGAAACAACTGCTTCTGAAGTTTCTAATGCACTAAAAGAAGTAAAAAACAATAACTCAAAAGGAATAATTATTGATTTAAGAAGTGATCCAGGTGGACTTTTGAATTCTGTGATTGAAGTTATAGGACATTTTGTACCTAATGGTTCGGTGGCAGTTATTGAAAAATATTCAGATACAAAAAAAGATATCAAAAAAACTTATGGAAGAGGTGAGTTTAGTGACTTGCCAATGGTTATTTTGATAGATGAGGGAAGTGCTAGTGCTTCTGAGATATTTGCAGGAGCTCTTAGAGATAATAGAAAAGATGTAGTACTAGTTGGTCAGAAATCATATGGAAAAGGCTCTGTGCAACAACTTTATCCACTTATGGAGAATACTTCAGCAAAGATAACTATGGCGAGATGGCTTACTCCAAAAGGAGATTTAATTGATGGAATTGGTATAGAGCCAGATGTTTCAGTTGAATACACAGAACAAGATTACAAAAACGAAAAAGACTCTCAAAAAGATAAAGCTATTGAAATAATTAAAGAAAAAATAAACTATAAATAATAAAAATTTAAAAGACCTATGAGATTATAGG
>JALWEZ010000092.1 GCA_027039165.1 Candidatus Moraniibacteriota bacterium | reverse complement strand
CATTAAAGGAGGTAATGATTATGTAAAAAAGCATTATTACAAATTTCAAAAAGCGGTGTACAAAAAAAATACTAGTACTTTAAAAATTAAAATTACAATTACAAAAGGAATACAGATGCGCAAAGCATTATTAATTAGTTTATTATCAACAACACTATTTGTAGGTTGTGGAAATGATAACACTCATGGACCACTTAAATCTAGTTTTCTAGAAAAAGCTGAGCTTCAAGCAAATACAAATGGTTATGGTAAACACCTTACATTAGAACCAGAAGAGTCCTTTGTTCTGCACGGCAAGTTAGATAAAAAGTTTGCTGCATCCCATGATGATATCAATATCAAAATATATGCTATAAACTCAAATTCTCTCAATAAAAGAAAAATTCTTCTAGATGAAATATATCTGTCCAACATTAAGGAAAATCCTTTCTTTATAAGTTACATGAACGCACCAGACAAAAAAGGTGACTATAGCATTGCTTTATGTATTAAGGATAAATTTCTTTTCAACAATGGAGAATGCTATCCAGATAAATTTTTCTTAAAAAAATTTTTAACAATACATGTGCAATAAACCTATAAACTCCCATACTAAATAGTTGGGAGTTATTTTTTTGTAAAAAATAATCTCTCAAACCAAAAACAGATACTCTTTGAAGTATCTGCTTTGGTTGATTTAATTTTTAATTTGTAAGACTTGCGAAAAACGCTGGACCATCATCTGTAAATTCAAAGTCATGGAATTTTGCTAAGATTTTGTTTTTGTCTGTTTCTCCACGAGTGTAGAGTTGCATACCAGTTCGTCTGTTGTAAAGTCTAAATATTGGAGTAGTTCCATTATCTGTAAGACTTGCATAAAATGCAGGCGCTCCATCTGTAAATTCAAAATCATGAAATTTTGCTAAGATTTTGTTTTTGTCTACATCACCTCTAGTATAGAGCTGAGCTCCAGTTCGCCTATTGTAAAGCCTATAAATTGGAGTGAGCCCAGGTTGTGCACTAAGATCCGCCCAAAACGCTGGAGCACCATCTGTAAATTCAAAATCCCTAAACTTTGCCAAGATTTTGTTTTTATCCGCCTCACCACGAGCATAAAGCTGAGTACCTGTTCGCTTATTATAAAGTCTATACATTGGAGTTTTTGTAGATGTGTCACTGCCACCGCTTGTAATAGTAGTTGTGTCACCATTTGTAGTAGTAGTTGTGTCACCATTTGTAGTAGTAGTTGTACCACCATTATTCTCATTATTATCATCTATACTTGTACAACCTGGGTCACTAGGATAATCAAATAATCCATCCCCATCATTATCCAAAGTGTCATTGCATTGAGAAAACTCTAGCATTTTACATGTTTCACCCCCATATATCCTGTGCCACTTGGAGCGCCGGTTCCACCATCGTTAGAGTCACCCCAAACTGTAATTGAGCCATCTGCTTTTATAGCTGTAAAAGCATTACTTGTTGAATAAATTTCTGTATAACCTGCGTCAGTTGGAGCACCAATAGCACCTGAATCATACTTGCCCCAAACTGTAATTGAGCCATCTGGTTTTAAAGCTGCAAAAGCGTGATCATTTGAATAAATTTTTGTATAACCTGAATCAGATGGAGCTGAAATACCAGAGTCGCCAGAATACTGTTTACCCCAAGACGTAATTGAACCGTCTGGTTTTAAAGCTGCAAAAGCATCACTCGTTGAATAAATTTTTGTATAGCCTGCATCAGTTGGAGCACCGGAACCACCATAATCAGAATCACCCCAAGCTGTGATGGAGCCATCTGGTTTTAAAGCTGCAAAAGCACGAGCTGTTGAATAAATTTTTGTATAACCTGAATCAAATACACCAGGAGCGCCAGAAACAGAATGTGAACCCCAATAATCTCCCCCTCCCCAAGCTGTGATGGAACCGTCAGTTTTTAAAGCTGCGAAAGTATCCTCATTTGAATAAATTTTTGTATATACTGAATAAGTTGGAGCACCAGAACCACCTTCATCAGAAATACCCCAAGACGTAATTGAGCCATCTGGTTTTATAGCTGCGAAAGCATGAGCTGTTGAATAAATTTTTGTGTAACCATTATCAGTTGGAGTACCAGGATTATATTCGCCCCAAGTTGTAATTGAACCGTCCGGCTTTAAGGCTGCAAAACTTCCATCAGGCCACCAACCTCCTCCAGTGGAATAAACTTCTGTATATCCAGCATGAGTTGAATAATCATAATAGCCCCAAGCTGTGATGGAGCCATCTGGTTTTATAGCCGCAAAAGAATGCCTTGTCGCATAAATTTTTACATAACCATTATCAGTTGGAGCGCCAGAACTATATCTACACCAAGACGCGATTGAACCATCTGACTTCAGCGCTGCAAAAGCATCTTCATTTGGATAAATTTTTACATAACCTTTATCAGTTGGAGCTCCTGAACCACCATAATCAGGATCACCCCAAGCCACGATTGAACCGTCTGGTTTTAAAGCTGCAAAAGCGTGAGCGTTTGGATAACTAGGTGCATTATAAAATCCACCATAATCATTGAGAGCTGAAGAATAATCATCTCCATTAAAACAAGTTTTTGCGTAGGTGTCTGTTGATAACAAAAATACACTAAGTATTGCTATTACAGAAAAAATATACGAACTTTTTTTCATGCTATTATATTTAAATTCAATTATACTTTTAAGTATATATATATCTTGTCAATACCCAGTTTTCCACTGTTGTAATAGGTCAATACATAATGTGATTTTTAGACAAACTCTTACAAAATAGATTTCATTTCGTCATTTTCTACTGTAGAGACGCGATTTATCGCGTCTAATTTGTTTTATTATCAATATTAATCTACAACAAACCCAAATAATCCAGCGCTCTGTATCCTATAATATTTGCATATGGATTTTTGATTAGATACTTTCTAAATTCATCTATGCTTTTTAAAACCACTTCTATTTCTTCATTTTTATCTAAATTTTGAGCACAAACTTTCTGACAATCTCTAGCCAAAAACAAATGATTCTTTGCACTTCCGTACATTGAGCGGTACACTTCCCCAAGACTTTCTATGCTACCATAATCATATCCAGTTTCTTCTAATAATTCCCTTTTTGCCGTATCAATCGGTTTTTCACCCTTATCCACCGCGCCAACTGGTACTTCTAAAGTAAAATCATTTGGTCCTGGTCTAAATTGCTTAACTAGTACAACCATATTATCTTTTGTAATAGCAAAAACAAAAGCTCCTTCAACTTCTTTGTTTAAATAATATTTTTCTTCTCTACCGTCCGGCATTAGATAAATCACTTCTTCTATACCTCTTCCATATTTATAAAACACTTCTTTTTTTGAAATACTTTTCCATTTTTTCATATCTCTCTGAATTATTCTTTATTAAATTTGATAGTTTGTGCTGAAACCATAACTCCAAACAAAACCCACAAAAAAGCCAAAAATTGCCCTGCATTAAACATATTAGAGATAATTATACCACACACGCAAAGCATACTAAACAAATACACAGTTTGACTTAGTCTAGATTTAGAAAACAAAAATTCTCTCAAATTTTTAAAAATTATACTCAGTAAAAAACTAGCGAAAGACACAACTGCCAAAACCCCTCCAGAAAGCCAAACTTCCAAGAAAATATTACTTGTATTAAGTGGAGTTCCATTTCCATCTACGCCTAAAAAATTTTTACTACTTTCCCAACCATAGCCCCAAATCCAATTTTTCTTAATTGCTTCTAGAGATTTCTTATATATCTTAAGTCTTATATTTACATTTGGATCTGGACGAGTGAGTGTAGTTACATATTTTCCATTCAACTTCTCTTTTTCTATATCTTCTAAATTTATGTGAGTACACCCCAAAGCTTTTAGTTGTGAAATATCTGAAATTTCTTTTGCGTTTATGCTTTCACTACAAGAAACAGTTATAACTTGCTTGCCAAGTGCTGTACTAGTTGCCCTGTTTTTAAGAGAAAAATTTGTAAAATGAAAAACTTTTACACAAAAATAAGAGCTAAGTATTATACTCACAATAATCACAGACACTTTTAGACCTTTTTTAAAACTAAACTTTACAAAAACTGCCAAAAGAAACAAAATTGTAACAAAAAATGCACTAAGCCAAGCACTTCTAGCAACTGTGATTGTAAGTGCACTAAACACTAAAAAGAGTAAAAAATAAACAAAATAATTAAGAAACTTTTGATTTTTGTAATTTGAATAACCTAGTAAAAAATAAATTAAAGCATAAAAAACAGAAAGCGAAACGGCTAAATACATACCTAACCAATCAGGTTCTAAAAAAGTTGCATTTGGTCTCTCACTCATTGCCAAATTGCTGTAAATTTCATGTATTGATAAATAATTTTGTACAAGTGTGTACAAAGAAACTGTAATTACCCCAAAAATAAATACTTTTAAAAATATTTCTAAATCTTTTTTATTTTGAATAAAAAACCTAGTCAATATGTAAATAAAAAAATAAGACAACATAATAA
>JALWEZ010000091.1 GCA_027039165.1 Candidatus Moraniibacteriota bacterium | reverse complement strand
TGCCCAGATCGGGTGGGGTGGTTTCGACTGCGCCATTTCCTCGACGATATACCTCGCTTATGCTCTGACTTTTCATCATAAGCTTGTCTATAGTGTAAAGTTTGTTATATTTGCCTTGTGTTAAATCATATAATTAGATTAGCCAAGGTATATTTTTTGTGATAATATAAGAACATAGTTTTGTAATTTGGATTGCAAAATTTTCTTTTTTTATTTAATTATTAATAATATGCCTCAAACAAATAATACTTCACAAAACGCTTCTCCAGAAATCTTAATTATAGATTTAGGTTCTCAATACACTCAATTAATAGCTAGAGTTTTGAGAGAATTAGAGCACAGGAGTGCAGTTTTGACTCCAGAGCGTGCTAGGCAATGGCTCAGAGAAAACAATCCAAAAGCAATAATTCTCTCAGGAGGGCACGCTAGCGTAAACGATTCAGATGCTCCTCAAGTTCCACAAGAGGTTTGGCAAAAAAATGTGCCGATTCTTGGGATTTGTTATGGAATGCAATACATTGTGAAACATTTTGGAGGAGTTGTGGAGAGTAAGCATACAAGTGCAGAATATGGACCAGCTACTATTGAAATAAAAGAAAGTGAGCTTTTTGCAGGTTTAGAAATAAATCAAGATGTGTGGGCATCTCACGGAGATACAGTTCAAGTTCTTCCAGATAATTTTCGGGTGATAGCAAGTACAGAAGTTTATGAGAACTCAGCAATAGAAAACACTAAAAAGAAAATATTTGCAGTGCAATTTCATCCAGAAGTAAAAAATACACCAAATGGAACTGTTATACTTAAAAACTTTGTACAAAATATTGCAAATTGTCAAAAAAATTGGAAGCCTCAAAATATAGTAGAAGAAATTCGTTCTGAAGTAAGAGAAAAATATAGTGATAAAAAGGTTATAATAGGCTTTAGCGGGGGAGTGGATTCTTCGGTTTTGACTGCAATTTTAGCTCCAGTGCTTGGTAAAAATTTACTTGCAGTTTGTATTGATGCTGGGCAATTTAGAGAAGGTGAGATAGAGGAAATAAAAGAAACAATTAATTCTCTTGATATAAATTTTGAATTAGTAGACAAAAAACAAGAGCTTGAAAATTCTCTAAAAAACGTAATAAATTCACAAGAAAAAAGAGAAGTTTTTAGAAAGATTTATAGAGAAACTTTTGATAGAAAAACACTTGAATTTGGCGCTCAGATTATAGCACAAGGCTCACTTGCAACGGATTTTATAGAATCTGGGGCAGTTGGCGGTGGGGAAGTTATAAAAACTCATCACAATATTGATTTAGGGCTATCAGCTTTCGAAATCCATCCCCTTAGAAATTTGTTTAAATATGAAGTCAGAGAACTTGCGAAAGAAGTAGGGTTACCTGAGAGAATTTCACAAAGAGAACCTTTTCCAGGTCCTGGTTTAATTTTAAGAGTAGTCGGTGCAAGTGTAACAAAAGAAAGATTGGATATTGTAAGATTTGCAGATAAAAAAACTAGAGAAATTCTTGCTAAACACAATTTGTTAGGCAAAGACAATATTTCTCAACTAGTTGTGTATATGCTTGCAGGTTCTCTGGTTGTTGGAGTAAAAGGGGATAGTAGGGTATATGACGCTCCAATTGTAGTAAGAGGACTTAAGACTATAGATTTTATGACTGGAGAAGGGGTGCAATTTCCTCCAGAAGCGCGCCTTGAAATTATTTTGGAACTCACAAAGCATTCACATATTTCAAGAGTTCTTTTTGATGAAACACCAAAACCTCCAGCTACGACTGAACCAGAGTAATTAATGATATTAAAATTATTTAAAACAATTATATGAATTTAGAAAAAAGTTTAGAAAAGATGTTAACGTTTGATGATGTGTTGCTCGCACCAAGATATTCTGATGTGTTACCCACAGAAGTTGATTTAAAAAGTAAATTTACTAAAAATATTTCATTAAGCTTACCGTTTGTTTCTGCGGCAATGGATACTGTAACAGAACATAAAATGGCAATTGCTATGGCTTTAGCTGGTGGGATTGGAGTAATACACAAGAACCTTACACCAGACGAACAAGCAGAAGAAGTAAAAAAAGTAAAAGAAAGGGAAGTTCTGGAAAATGAGATTCTAGCAACTAAAGGAAAAGATGATAAGTTACTAGTCGCGGGCGCTGTTGGGCCTGCAAAAAATATGCAAGAGAGAGTTGAGAAGCTCTCGCAAGTTGGAGTTGATGTGCTTGTGGTTGATACTGCTCATGGTCACAGCAAGGGTGTGATTGATACTATTAGATATATAAAAAGCAAACAAGAGTATTCTCATATTGATGTAATTGGAGGAAACATTGCAACCGCTGAAGCAGCTAAAGATTTGATAGATGCTGGAGTGGATGGTTTGAAAGTGGGAATTGGTCCAGGGTCAATTTGTACAACAAGAATTGTAGCTGGAACTGGTGTACCGCAACTTTCAGCAATTGCTGAGGTTGTATCTGAGGCGCAAAAATATGGAGTACCTGTTATAGCTGATGGCGGAATTAAATTTTCTGGAGATGCTGCAAAGGCTTTTGCAGTTGGAGCTAGTAGTGTAATGATGGGTTCTTTGCTTGCAGGTACTAAAGAAGCGCCAGGAGAAGTTTTTGAAGAAAACGGAAAAAAATATAAATCTTATAGAGGAATGGGTTCACTTGGAGCAATGAATAAAGGTGGGAAAGAAAGATATGGTCAATCAAATGTAGCGCAAGAAAAATTTGTACCAGAAGGAATTGAGGGAAGAACGCCTTATAAAGGAGAAGTAGCAGTACAACTTCATCAAATTGCAGGGGGGGTAAGAAGTGCTATGGGTTACAGTGGTGCAAAAAATCTAGAAATTTTTAGAGACAGAGCTAGACTTGTACAAATTACTCAAGCAAGTCTTAAAGAATCACATCCTCATGATGTTGAAATTACTAGACAAGCTCCTAATTATACAAAAAATTAATAAAAATTATATGAAAACAATTACAATTTGTGGCTCTATGAAGTTTATCGAAGAAATGAAAAATTTAAAACTTGGTTTGGAGAAAAAAGGTTTTTTGGTATTTATTCCTGACTTAAACGAGGGAAAAGCAGTTGATTATGATAAGTTATGTATAAATGAGAAAGCTGATATGAAAAAAACTTTCATAGATGAACATTTAGAAAAAATCAAAAAATCAGATGCAATAATTGTTGCAAATTACAAAAAAAATGATGTGAGAGATTATGTGGGAGCTAATAGTTTCTTAGAAATGGGGTTTGCTTATGCATTTGAGAAAAAAATATTTTTGCTAAATAATGTACCGAGTCAAGCAAATATGGTTGAAATTTTGGGACTTGGGCCAATTTGCCTGGATGGGAATCTAGATTATTTAGAGACTTATTTGTAAAAATAATTTTATATGCTAGTGAATAATCCAAAAACATGTCCACTTATTAAGTCGAATTTTGCTTTTGCGGTCATTACACTGCTTGCTACTGGGCTTTTGCTCTACACAACGGTTGAGGTTTTTAACTGCAAGCAAGACATAGCGCAAATTAATGAGAGAATTCAAAATTCACCGAGACTTGTGAGCGCTCACAGTGAGCAGAAGACTGAGAAGCAGGGGAGAGACAAAAAAAAGACATTTGGAACTATAGAGATAAAACCTGACAAAAGTGCTATTAATTTAAGTACTAAAGAATTCAAAGAAGAAATTAAGTTTGGGATTGATGATTCTGGACTAAAATTTAAATCAGATGGAAGTATTGATGATAAGGATTGGATAGAAACAGAAACTCTTATTAAGTTCAAATATCCAAATACTTGGTATGATACTCATTCCTTTGATGGAATCGTAAATACTAATTCTAGAAAATTAGTTTCTGGTCAAGTGAATGTGATGGTTAGAGGTATGCCTTTCGATATTCCAGAAGGTTTTTATGCTGATATGAATGAATTAAAAAGAAAAAAGTTAGTAGCAGAATCGGTTAAGACTTATATAAATAAATATAAAAAATACGCAGAAAAGCATGATGGAACATGTGTAAAAACAAAAATTGATGAATTTAACGTTTTTTTGGAATGTGCATATAAAGAAGATGGATTAAAAGTTTTATCATATGAGAGAACAGATACTTTTTATGATTATGAAAACAAATTAGCAGGTGAAATTGTTGGATTAAATATAAAATATGACAGCGATAAGACATTAGAAAAAAATAAAAAGATACTTAATAAGATTTTGGATAGTGCATACATCGGTGGCAGAGAAAAGAAAAATAAACTTACATTAAAAGAAAGGAAATATTTGAAATAGATAATGTTTAAAAATAAAAACTTACATTCTACTCCCAAGCTTAATTTTTGAGTTTAAAAAGACATCCTTATGAGATATAATTATTGAGTCTAGTAATAATTAATTTAAAAAGGATGTCCTATAAACATATTACACCATCTCAGCAAAATGAGATAGCCCTTCTTTTGCGCGTTGGAATGGCACAAAAAGATATAGCAAAAATCATAGGAGTGACGCCAAGCG
>JALWEZ010000090.1 GCA_027039165.1 Candidatus Moraniibacteriota bacterium | reverse complement strand
ACATTGGAAAGTATTTTGGAATTAAATTTATCGATAAATTTGGAAAATATTTTGGATTAAATCGAGTTAAATTTAATAAGATGAATAAGTTATTTAAATCTCATGGAGGAAAGATTATTTTTACTTCAAAGGTAACTACAGGTTTTGGGATAATTACATTTTTAACGGCAGGAATATTAAAAATGAATTTGATTAAATTTCTTAAATTTTCTTTTTTAGGTGGTCTTGTCTGGAGTGCATTTTTAGTGATAATCGGATATTTTTTTGGATATATGTATGGAGAAATTTCAAATTATATCTCTGAGTCAAAATGGGTATTTTTAATATTTTTTATAATTTTATATGTAAGCTTAAAGTTTTTAAAAGATAAAAAAACTAGTAAATTTTAATAAAAATAAAAAAGTTATCCACAGATTTTTGTTGACAACTTTATTTGATTTGATAAAATTAATTTTGCATATCCTAGGAAATATGTTTTTATTTTTCAACAAAAAATTCAATAAGATGAAAAATAAATTATAATAAGTAAAATAGTTTATGATAATATTGAATGATGATTCAGTGCCCCCGTCGAATAAAAGTTTAAAAAACGCAGAGTTTGCGCAGGTGTTTAATAAACTACTCATGATTAGTTTTGTATTGTTCATTTCGACTGCATTTTTTGCTTTAAATTACAGTAGTGTAAATGCTGAATTTACAAAAAAAGACAAAAAAATATCAGTTGCTCAAAAAAGATATCTAAGATGTCAAATGAGAGAGAACTTAACTAAATCAAATAAAAAAATTACGTTAAAAGAAGATGAAGAATGCAAAAAAGAAGCAATTTATGGCAAAGAAGTTTTGATGCGAACTAAACATTTGCATTCTATCCTAAAGGGTCACCCTATGGACAAAATGGCTGAAGAATTGGCAGAAATTGATCCAAAAGTAGCAGCTTTTGTGATAGGAATAGGAAAACAAGAAAGTAATTGGGGAAAACGTTCACCATGGAAAAATGGGAAAGATTGCTATAATTATTGGGGATATAAAACAACAGGTAGTAGAGGAAAGGCTTTGGGACATGCGTGCTTTGGTTCTAGAAAGGAAGCTGTGGACACTGTTGCCAAAAGAATAAGTCATTTTGTTTATGATACTGGGAGAAATACTCCAGAAAAAATGCTTGTATGGAAATGTGGTAGATCGTGTGCAACTCATAATCCAACTGGAGTTGCTAGATGGGTATCAACCGTCAGAATATATTCAAAAAAAGTTTTAAACTTTTCAACTTCAACAAACAAGAAAAATAAATTAGTTGCAGTAAAGTCTCAAAGAAATAATTTGTAATCTTTTCTGTTTCCTTGTCTAAACGTTTATTTTAAGATAAAATTATTATAACCTATCATTATAAAGATAGGTTTTAATAAATTTTAATATTATGGAAATAACAATAATAATAGGGTTTTATATAATAGTGTTGCTTTACAGTATAATACTCCATGAAATTTCTCACGCAGTGATGGCTCTTTGGCTGGGGGACATAACTGCAAAAGATTTAGGTAGAATAACTCTAGATCCTGTGCCTCACATTGATTTATTTGGTTCTATAATAATGCCAATTTTAATGTTTTTCTCTTTTGGATTCACATTTGGATGGGCAAAACCTGTTCCGTATAATCCGAATAATTTAAGAAATAAAAAGTGGGGGGATGTTTTGGTTGCACTTGCAGGTCCGTTTATGAATTTTTTATTAGCTCTTGTTTCAGCTAGTATAGCAGCATTTGTACCAATTGCTTCATCTCTAAAACAGACTATTGCACTTGATATAATTAGAAGTGATTGGTCACATTTAGTTGGGGATATTGCAGGTAATGTTTCCGCTATAATTTTTGCAATACTTATTATGGGAATATTTTGGAATGTAATGCTTGGTGTTTTTAATTTAATTCCAGTTCCACCACTTGATGGTTCAAAACTTCTGTATAAATTTGTAAATCTTGATATAAAAGTTAAAATTTTTCTTGAACAATGGGGGATTTTTGTTGTGTTTGTGTTACTCATGATACCTGTGTTTAGTTCCGGATTTAGTTTCGTGTTAAATATGTTTTGGAATGTTTTTTTTGGAGTAGCTTTGCTTTAAAGATTGATTAGTTGGTGTGGTATACTTAAAAAGTAAAATAATAAAAATATGAATTTAGATTTTAATAAAGAGGAGTTTGAAAGTTTGATAAAAATGGTTTATCTAGGTAATTGGATGATTAATGCTAATAAAGAGGAGAATGGTGTAGAAAAATACAATTTAGTGCAAGACAAAGTTTTTTCAAAGGCTCAAGAATTAAATCTTTCCGGTGTAATAGAAGAACATGAGAATAAGTTTAGCTTATCAGAAGAATTTAAGGAGAAAGCTGGTGTGAATAAAATTCATGATGAATATGATGAGGATACTTTTTGGGGAGAGTTGGTGGACAGATTAGCTATGAAAGAATTTAGTAAAAAGTATTCAGAAGATGAAATTTCAAAAATGTCTATAGAAGAAAGAATTTCTAAGAGTGCTGAATTTTTTGAAAAGTATGAAAAGGAAATCGAAGATAATGGATTGGATAACATTAATCTTGTCTAATTGAGAAGTTTTATAATATTAATTAATACGAATTTAGTATGAGAATTGGAATTATGGGTGGAAAAGGTTCTTTTAATCATGAAGTTTCTAAAAAATTTATAAAAAAACATAATTTAGAGAATGTTGAGATTGTCTTTTGCTATACGACTGAAAATGTTTTAAAAGGTCTTTCTGATGGTAGAATTGATAGGGGGATTTTTGGGATTTATAATAGCAAATCGATGCTTGTTGATGAAACTGTGAGAGTTATGGGACATTATCTTTATGACGTTATTTCCTACGAGACTTTGCATGTTAGACATTACCTCATGACTTTACCAGAAATTGATAAAAAGGACATAAAAGTAATTTCTGGTCATCCAGAAGCAATCGTTCAGTGCAGACAAACCTTAGAAAAAAAATACAAAAATTTGGAAATTACTAGCGGTAAGGGAGATAAAATAGATAGCACAGCTGTTGCACAAGCACTTGTGAGAGGTGAAATATCAAAAAATACTGCAGTTTTGGGTTCTAAAGCTATAGCGGAAGCTTTTGATTTGAAAGTTCAAGATAAGGATTTACAGGATAATCCTGATAACGCAACTACCTTTCTTTTTGTAAAGAAATTTAAATAGTTTATGAAGGTTGGTATAAATGCATCATTTTTGAGAAAGCAAGCTACTGGAATAGGACAGGTGACATTTCATTTTTTAAATGAGCTTTTTAGATTAAAAAAAGAGAGCGAAATACTTAAAAATTTAGAATTTGTCTTGTATGTGGAGGAAGAGTTAAATTTTGAGTTACCTAGAGATTTTTCTTTTAAAATTAAAAATCCAATTTATAAAAGAGATGATTTAGTGCGTAAAATTTGGTGGGAAAAATACACTCTTCCAAGAGAAGTTTTAAAAGATAAATGTGATGCGTTTATAAGTTTGTATCAATGTCCGACAATTCTTGATAAAAAAATAAATCATATAATGCTAGTTCATGATATAATACCCAAATTATTTCCAAATTATTTAGATAATTCTCGAAAAAAGTTATATCAAAAGCTTACAGATTTAGCTATACAAAAGGCGACAAGGATACTAACAGTTTCAAAGAATTCAAAAAAAGATTTAATAAAATATTTAGCTGTAGATGAGCAAAAAATTGATGTTTCTTATATAAGTGTGGATACAATTTTTAAAAAAGAAATAAAAGATAGTGAAAGTAGAGAAGTTTTGGAAAAATATAATATTGCTAATGGTTATATTTATGTAGGTGGAGGACTGGAAATGCGTAAAAATGTGGAGAGTGTAATGAGAGCTTATAAACTTTTGATTCAAGATAAAGATTTAGCAAAAATTTTGCCAGATTTAGTAATTTCTGGAAAATTTACAAAAAGTCTTGTCCCAATGATTACCGATGTTCCAAGTCTTATAAAGGAATTAGGAATTTCAAAAAAGGTAAAGTTTTTAGGCTTTGTGGAGCAAAAAGATTTACCTGCTCTTTACAAAAATGCACTATGTTTTGTATTTGCTTCGTTTTATGAGGGATTTGGTATGCCGGTTCTTGAGGCTATGAGTGAGGGAAGTGTTGTTTTAACTGCCCAAAATTCAAGTTTACCTGAAGTTGGTGCAGATGCTGTTTTGTACTCAGATGGAAGCGTGGAAGATATTGCTAGGAAGTTAAAAAAAATAATTTTAGATAAAGAATTAAGAATTAGATTTTCAAAAAAAGCAAAAGAACAATCTAAAAAATTTACATGGGAGTCTTTTGTGTTGAGTATAATAGACAATATACATAAAAAACAAATATTTTATAACATTTTATACCATAAGCTTTATAAAGGCTAATTGCGGATATAAATACCCTGTAAAAAAATAAAAAGAAGAGACCTAAACAACACCCATGCTTAGGACTTCTAAATAGATGAAAAATGAACAAAAAAGAAAATTTATTGCATAAAATAGTAGTGGAATTAGTTGGAGATGATGCGATACCAATAGTAGATTACCTCAGAGGCAAGACCAGAATATCCGAATTTATAATTGCAGAAGAGCTAGATA
>JALWEZ010000089.1 GCA_027039165.1 Candidatus Moraniibacteriota bacterium | reverse complement strand
TGTAAAAGGAAATGTTGAATTTAAATCAAATTCTCAAAATTTTTACTGGTATGGTGGTGTTACTGCAGAAGGTGATATAACAATTGATTCAAATTATGCACATTTTATTTATAGAGGAATATCTAATAAATTAGGTTATGGAAAATGCCATTTATGCTATGCTCTAAATTATAGAGGAAGTTGGATAAATAAATTTCAATTTTTTAATTCTAGTATTGAATTTGATTTTCCAAGAAAAATAGGAATCATTAATGATAGTAATCAAACTTTATATGATTTAAATGTAAGTCAAATTGAAACAAATCCTGCATGGTTTAGTATTACAAGTCCTGAGCGTTATTATATTTTTGATCAAAATAATACAATTCCTAAAAAACATATTCAAAATACTATAACTTATAGTTGGGAAACAGCAATAACTTCAGGAACAATTTCTCATACTAAAGAAAGTGATTATGGAGAAGTTATTAGATGGGCTCCAGCAGTTGATGTTTTAGGTTTATTAAACACTGAATTAAATACTACTGCTAATTTTGGAGAATATGAAAGTGGAGGATTTGATCGTTATTTAGGTATTGCAACTGATTTGATTAATGCTAAATTTATGGGAGGAAATAATTTAAAATTTTATGCTACATATTATGATAACCAAAATAGAAAATATAGTGTTGAATTAGAATATTGTTATATTGAATCTCATGGTGTATATAATGATAAAACTGGACCTTTTGATGCTTGGGATATAGATAAAGACATAAATAATAGAATTATTACGACTAAAATTGTAAACAAAGTATTTAATTTAACATTAGCAAGTTTAAATGATAGTAATACTTCGTTAGAGAAAAAAAATGTAGGATATGTGAATGTTGCAATTTATGATATGTTAAGTGGTCAAAAAATTAGTAATACAGTTTTATTTGATACAAATTCTAGTGATGAAGTAAATAAAACATTTATAGTTAATAGAGGCTCAAAAGATGCAAGAGTAGGATTTTTGATTTGTTCTTATTATGATTCTAACTCTAAAAAACATTATGTTTATGATTATTCTAAATGTAATGGAAATATAGAAAGCTGCAATGAAGAAGGTCTGCATTTTAGAATTTGTTACTCAACAGATAATTTTGCTATTAGACCATACAAATATAAAATTACACCAATTACAACTCCACTAAAAGCAGGAGATGATTTTAGCTTAATTATTAAAGCATTAGATTATAATGGAGCACCTGTAGTCGGTTATAATGAGTCAATTAATATCACTACTAAAACTTCAGCTTATCTTGATTATAACGATACCAATGCCTCTAAAGGATGTAATAGAGGTAATTTAGATTTTGCATTAGGTAGCAATACACAATTTGTAAACGGATATGCAAATGTTAGATTAAAATATTCAGAAGTAGGGGATTTAAATATCACTATTAAAGAAATAAATAGTACAGAGTTTGCAAAAGTTGATATAAATGACACTAGTGATAGATTTATAAAACCAGAT
>JALWEZ010000088.1 GCA_027039165.1 Candidatus Moraniibacteriota bacterium | reverse complement strand
CTTTTAAACAACAGACCTCGAAAAAGACTAAATTATTGTACTCCGAAAGAGGTGTTTAATGGGAAAGATTTCAAAAAATTTGATTATTTATTTAATTAAGATTTGAAATAGAATTTAAGGTAGAAGACTAGACAATTCAAAATGCTAGAGGTATTATAATAGTGCCTCTAGCTAAATTAAATTTAAAAAGGATAATAATTATGAAAAAAAGTAATAAATTAATAATGATTAGTTTGATTGCAACTGTTGCAATTTATGGGACTTATAAAGTTGTGTTAGCAAATAATAATTCAGAGCAAAAATTGGCACAGAAAGTCAGTGAGGGAATTAATGAACAAAACACAAGTGATGATTTAACTCAAGGGGGAAATGATTCAAAACTTGAAAAAATTACCAAAAAAGTTAAAAAAGTTCTTAAAAAAAACACAAAACCTAAGTCAGATGAATTGGTGATAAATGATAATGAAGAAGATGAAGAGGAGGATTGTTATAGACAAGTATATATCCCAGGAGCTCAGGAGTTATGTTTAGACGAATAGGAAGATGATTATACTATAGTTTCAGATGGTACTAGAGAAGGCAGAAAACAAGCACTTACACAGAAAGCTTTAGAAATTAAAGAGAAAAATTTTGGAGGCAAATCACCAATTGATGATCCATCTATTGGATCTAGAGTTTGTGGAATAACTTTATTTGAAAATCTTTATACAAAATCTCATCAATATGATCAGTATCGTATATTGTTCTGTAATAACAAAGGACAAGTTGCTTCTGTGATGAATGCTGAATCTGGAGGAATTGATAATGACGGGATAGAATATATATTACCAGAAGATTACAAACCATATACGCCTTCAATTGTAATATCTGAAGATTATAAAGGAATGGAAACTGAAGAGGAATTAAAAAAGAGAAGTGAGTTTAATTCAAAGAAAGAACTGCCTAGAGATGTTGGTGAAGTAACTGAAATAATTGCTAATAAACTGGAAAATGGTACCTCCATAGCTTCAACTAGATTAATAACAGTAAATAATCAAATAATGCCAACTTTATGCTTTTATGAAGTTAGTGTAAAAGGTTCTAATGGAGATATTGGAAAATATTATACAGGAGCTTTTGCGGGGAGTGTTGTTTTTTCTGAAAAGGAATTTAAATCTATGTACGACAATCAGAAAGCACAACAAAAAGTTTTGGATAATCTTTCTAGTGAACAGTGGCATAAATTGGAAAGTTCTGGAAAATTGGATGCGTATTTAGATGAAAAAGTACCAGTTTCAGAAAAAGAAAAAAAGTATTTTCAAGAACTGGATGAGTATCATAAAAAAATGAATTATATTCAGAAATAAAAAATAAAGAGAGAATAGTTTTCTCTCTTTTTTAATACTTTAGAATATAAAAATATAATACCATTTTTAAATAACCTGTACTCAATTGCATGATTTTTTTAAATAACTTCTTTCCATTGTTTAAGTATCCAGTCATATCCTAATAATTGCTTAAGTT
>JALWEZ010000087.1 GCA_027039165.1 Candidatus Moraniibacteriota bacterium | reverse complement strand
AAACAAAGATTCCTCATTTTTTGATAAAAATAGATTAGTTGCATCAATTTTTTCAGTTAAATCTTTTAAATCAATAAGTCTACTTTTTTTACCAGTTTCAGTATCAATTTTCCAGAAAGTGTCTCTAGTTTTAAATTTCTCATCTCTATAATCATTCGGCATAATGCTGTCTGGAGGTATGTTAGTTGGTTGAGCATAATAGATAGTTTTTCCATCACGACTCCATACAGTTTTACTGATAAGAGTTGGTATTTTTAGGTTTTCATATTCTCCACCACGATTATTCATAATTCCAATTGTAATATCAGAACCACCTTTAGTCCTAACTGAACCCACTAGGATAGTATCGCCATTTGGATTATATAAATAATCAGCGCCATAAAGACCTTCATGAATTAATGTTGGCTTATTTGGTGAGATAATATTTATTCTTTGAAGCTTAGATTGATAGAAGCTATCGCCAGTTTTCCAAAAAGCAACATCAGAAGAATTAGGAATTTGTACAAAAGAGATATGTCTAAAAGGTATACTTACTATTTCTCTCCAGTTAGCACCACTTTCTTTTGAAATATTAATAGATCTTTTTTTTGTTTCACTATTGAAATGTTTGTATAAAATTTTATTATTAATATTACTCCAAATAGCATTATCAATTGTTGATTTTAATTTAAAAACTTTTTTTTCTTCAGTAGAATAGGTAGCTAAGCCATCACTAGAGGAATACAAAATTAAATCATTGTTGTTTGGCGACCAAAATGCATTTTTTATATGATTAAAACCAGTATTGAAAAGTTCTTTTTGATTAGTTCCACGTGTTGTCATGAGCATAGCTTTACCATCATTAGTAACATAACGAATGAGGTTTCCGTCTAGTGATATACTAGCAGCTACAACATCAATTTCTGAAATATTGAACAAAGTAGGTTTTGAATTCGTATCAAAATGAGTTTCTTTTTTAGAGCTAGGTTTTTTATCGTCGGAAGACGTGTTGTTTGTATTTGGTAATTTACTTTTCATTATCATAACATAAGTTCCCCATGAAATTAATGAAATAAGTAATAAAACCAATGAAATAATAAATATCTTCTTCATCTTCTTTTTTGTTTTTATAAAATGCAATAACTAATATATTTTAATTATACACTACCTTCAAAAACCTGTCTAAATTTTAGATAGGAAAAGCGTATTATTTAGTAGGAGGTACTACCGGCTTATTAAAGCCTTTTTTTTGATAATGAACCCCTTTCTCTTTTTCTGGAAAGATTGGTTTGAATTTCAGTATATCTGGATTTATTTCGTAAAACAATATTGCTACGAACAAAACAACAACAAAACCCAAAATAGCGTCCCATATGAGTATTTTTGCGTTACTAACTTTTGCTTGATTTCCAGCGCTTACCATATAATAATATCCACCAATTACAATCATAAGTAAAGCTGCTATACCAATGGAAGCTAAAGAAAGTTTAAATAATGACTCTAAATATTTAGGTAAGTCAGTGTTTTTATCCACAAAAGGCAATGGCTCTATTAACTTATATTTTAAGGAAGTATCAGCAAAAACATCTACAGAAGGAAACAGAAAACAAAAGGTAACCACAAAAATAAATAGATATTTTTTCATATTCTTAAAATGAATTAATTTTTTTTACTTAAACTAAGTATCACATAAGGAATAAATAACACAATTCCAATCATGAAAATCATTTTTAACAAAAACATAATATAAGCCGGAGAGTTTTGAGATATTGTAGCAAATATTTTATGTGAGGGAGCTTTTACAATAGCTGCATCAGTCATTTCTACTTTTGTAGATTCATCAAAGAAAGTTCTACCAGAAATATCAGCTTGTATTCCAAATACATTTTGCAAAGCACGTCGCTTATCAGTAGAAATATCATAAAAACCATTAGCTTTTACAGTAACATCTCTTTCAGAAGAAAAGTTTACAGAATCAACATCACCAGTAGAATAAGGTGTGCTATTTATATACCATTCTAAATGTGCTTCAGGCCCAATAGTTAAAAATTCCGGAATAAAGTTAGCTTTTACAGTTACAGAGCTACCTCTTGGAGCAAGAAATAGATTATTACTATATTCTGTAACGTTTACATCGCCAATTTTTGATATATCTCGTTTCGCACCTCTTTCAAGTTTAGTAGCAGAATCACCAGCGGATAATACGAGTTCAGGTTTAATTTTATTCAAAACAGCATTATATTCTATGGTAGATGCTAACGCATTAGCGTTACCAGTCTCATTAGCTTTTTCTATTGTTCCAAGTTCACTAACTGTAGCCTTAATATTGTAAGTATCAACATCTTTCACAATAGGTATATAAATTACTCCATGACTATTTGGCTGACATTCTGAAGATATAAATTCATTGCAAAAAGTAGACTTACCATTTACTGTCCAAAGAGTATTTTTTGCAGTCATTGCACTACTAGGAAGTGCAACTCTTATAACTTGATTTACAAGCACATCGCAATCATAACTTTCTCCAGCTCCCATGCAGATATCTTTTTGTTTTGTATAGCTTTTTGCACTTGCATCAGTAGGTTGTGCTACAGATAAATGTAGTTCTGAATTACCAGCATCTGAAATTTGAAATAGATAACTAGTTTGACCAAATCTAGTTACATTTTCTCTAGCAGAAGGAGCGTTGGCTCTCAAAGTTATTCTTACCCAACCTTTGTCTTTAATTCTTCCTTCACTAAATTTAGTACTTTTAGAAAACCAATCATCAGGAAAATTTTGAGTCATCGAGAAAGAATCAACACCTATGCCACTAGAATTAACTATTCCAAACTGATTTTTTAAAAATGTTCTATCTGTTACAGGTATAAAAGGTCCATCTTTTGAATAACTGTGCTCCATAAACCATTCAAAATTAGTAATATTTCCTTGAGTTTTAACATCTTTATCAGAACCTTTATGAGAAATAACACTGTCAAATGTAATCATTTTATTTTCATTTTTTGGAAGAAGTTTGCTGTCAGGTCCTACTATCTTTACATCCAATTTCAATTCCTCCCTTTGTCCTCCAGGAGATTCAAAATTATCATCTTGATCAATGCATTCATTTAAAGCACTTCTATCCATATCAGTTGTAGGAATTCTTATACCTTTTCCACGGACATTTTCTACATAAGCCCCAGTATCTTGAGGTTTGCAACCACCAGGTAAAAATGCGAAAATTGTTTTCATAGATCTATCATCGTGTCGTGTTGGATTTCCAGTTCCTTCTACCACAACTCCTACTTCGTCACCTTCATGATACTCCCATATAAATGTTGCCATTCCTCTTCCTACAACAGTTTCTTCATCTAAGTGGTCGGGTACAGTCGTATCATTTTCTGGATCTGTTCCCCAGAAGCGTTCTTCTTGATCTTTGAATTTACCATCACCGGACTCAAAACCATAACCTGCAAATTTATCGTCACTTGTAAAGGGAAACATATGAATTCTCCTTCCATCCTTGTCGCAAGCATTATCTAAACCATGATCTCCAGCAAATACTGTATCTTCATCGCAACTAATTGAACTTACCAAGGTTCCAGCGCCAAATAAATCAGTACATTTTTGAGGTGCGGGTTCATCAGGCATTGGACACACATCAGAATCATCATAACCTGTTTGTATGCAAGCAGCTACACCTCCATTTGGACAGCTAGGAAGCACTCTTCCCATAAGATGTTTTGTGCAAACAGGATCATCTTGTTCAACACAGTGATCATATAAGACACTTTTTGCTCCATCTGCAGGATCTGGACAAGTCATCCTTTCATCAGCTACACAAGTAGGAGAGAATCCTTCAGGACACTTAATTCCTGAACTTGTTTTTCCGCCACTCATCATCTCATAAACTTCACCATTTTGTCTATCATATAAATAACAGTATTTAGGACCATCATTTGCATTAGCACCACCAACTACAGCTAAGTATCCATCTTTATCCTTATTTTTTGCGTATTCTCCAGAACTTAATACAAAATCTCCATTTCCACCATTAAAAGTACTATCGTACCTCATTGGGTCAAAATAATATTTGATTATTTCTCTTGTAGCCATTATTTTCCAAAACTCAGGATCATCGGGATCAGCTCCAGCACTACCGATTTGATCTGCAAGAGGTAAAGTTCCTGTTGGTTTGAATCCTCTTATTTTTTTATTTTTTTTATTTCTTATGTACCAAGTATAATATGCATCATTTGGATTAGTTATTCCAACTGGTTGAGCCGTTGCCTTATAATGAGTGTCATCAACTTTTGTAAAAGTAAGTTTTACCTCAGGAACTAATTTTTTTCTATTCATTTGACCAATTCCCAAATCATTACTGTCTATAAGTAAGTCTTTTTTTAAAAACTTTTTTATTTCTTTTCGTATGCTCTTACTTGGATTTGTGAAACTTGAAAGACCAAATGCTTGTACAGAAAATATAGGCACAAATAAAAGAATTATTTGAAAACTAGCTATAAATGCAAAAAAACGTTTTTTCATATGATATTATTAAGTATTAATGTATTAAAAATTAAAATTACAAAAAACAATGCAGTTACTATCGTTGTAAATGTGTCCATCTTTATTTTTTTGAGTATTGGTAAAATTATCAAAAAAATTATTCCCAAAAACCAAATGTCATTATTAATTAATAAAACAAGTGATGTGATTATATAAGCAATTACCCAATTAT
>JALWEZ010000086.1 GCA_027039165.1 Candidatus Moraniibacteriota bacterium | reverse complement strand
AATTATACCGTAGTACTGATTTTTCCCCCTAGGAAGACCTATTGTTTGGTAGAAAATATCAGCTTTTTTCTTAAGTGCTTTTATGTATTCTTTTCGTTCTTCTTCTCCAAGAATCATGTGACAAAGAGCTAGTCCGACTGAAGGACCAGAAATTCCAGTTATATGTTGAAATACACCAATATTTTTGCCACCTGGACTTTTAGCTAGTTGCAGTAATTTTCTTATATCATCAAACTTTTCTCCCAAAAACTCTGCTAGTATATTTTTTGATATAAATTCATTTGCTAAATCTGAAATATAGATATTTCCAGCTCTTACTCCAGTTGCTCTGTCTATTTTTGAAATAGAATCAATGAGTACAAGTCTTTTTCTAGCTTCTGGCACACTCGCAATACTTTTTGCCTCATCAAAAAATCCCAGATAAACTTCATCAGTTACTATTATAGAGTTGTGAATTTCAGCAATTTCAGTAATTGATTTATACAGCTCATCGCTAGATTCAAATCCAGTTGGATTATTGGGAGAAATAAGTATTATAGCTTTGATTCTTTTTTTTGAATTTTTGATTTCTTCTAAACTTTCCTTTTCTGCCTCGCCGGTTTTTGTGTTTATTGATAGAGATAAAACTTCTATACCGCGTTCTACAAAGATATTGTTGTATGGAGCATAGACTGGAGAAGTAAGTACTACAGCATCACCTTTTTTTAAAAATTCAATTCCTTCGTCGCCAAGTGCTTTAAAAGTTGTGCCTATTGCATGAGCTGCTCCTATAGTTGAAATTAATTCATGAGAGCGAACTTTTAAATCTAATTGATCTGCATGTCTTTGAGCAAAAGCAGCGTTTAGAAGCGGATTTCCAACAGGTTGTGGGTATCTGCCTCCCATAAGATTTGAGTATTTAAATAATTCTTGGATTATTTGAAATTTAGTAAGGTTTAATTCTTGCTTTCCAGTTATTTCTTCTAGTTTTTCTATAAAAAAATTCCAGTCATTTATTAATTCTTTTGCAACTTTTTCTGAAAAATTTTGTTTTGCAACTTTCTCTATAATTTTTTCAATTTCACCTAACTGAGTTTCTTTAAAATTCATTATTGAATTTTCTACTCTGTAATCATTGAATTCGGTGTCCAAAAATGTCAAAAATCCAAAAAATCTGCGAGATCTTGCACTAGGAGAAAAACCGTACCCTGGCTCACCTTGTGACATATCCAAAATACTATCTTCACCTACACTTTCTTGAGCTAATGCTCTTAAGTTTTTTGAGCAAATAAATGGAATCGTAGAATTTATATCCAAGAGATACTTCATAAGCTTTTATAAGTAAATTAATTAAGAAAATCTTTTAAATTTGTCTGACTAACTATAAATCTAAAAATTTTAGTAAGAAAAGTAATGTAATTAGACAAATTTTTGAGATTTTATTATGGAACAGAAATTCCATAGTTTTGCTAGAAATAAAAAATTTTTAGCAAAGCTATGAAATTTTACTTATTTTTAAAAAGCTTCACTATTTGAAT
>JALWEZ010000085.1 GCA_027039165.1 Candidatus Moraniibacteriota bacterium | reverse complement strand
AGTTTATTAGTACAGACGTGTTATATGATTGGTTGTTAGGGTTATTTATTATAATTTCAAAAGAATTAAGAGTATTAAGACTTGCAAATACAACAAGCAAAAACCACAAAAAGGATTTCCGCAACTTCATAGGAATTATTTTTAGTTTCTTTCTTAAAACTTTGCTTTACTTTTTCTCAACATAATAACATCTGCCACAAACCCATCTATCCTTGTGATCTCCCATGAAGACTCCAGGACCACATTTTGGGCAGAATTTTTTCTTTCTAACTAATTTATTGTCTTTGATTTCATAGTATTGCCAAACTTTGCTTCCTTCGTGTTTTCTTCCCATTTTTTATCACCTTAAGGCCTTATTTTTTTCTTAGCCATCTTTTTGGCCTTAATGTGTATCTTTTACAGTTTCTACATTTGATTAGTCCTTTCATTACCTTCATTGGGTCTGCTCTCATTTTGTGGCCACATCTTTTACAGACCCAAATGTTTTTGAAGAGCCTGTTTACTGCTGGGTTGTCTTCCATTTTTTATCACCTTTTTTAGTTTTTTATTGTTTGTTTTGTAATCTGATTTTTTTTCCACTTTCTGTATTCTTCAGTCCATTTTACTTTTTTAGGGTTTCTTTTTAATTCAATCATGTTTTTTTCACACTTTCTTGAACAAAAATAAAGGATTTTTCCATCGTTTTTAATTAGCATTTTTCCTGTTCCTTTAGGGATTTCTTGACCACAGAATGAACATTTTACCATTTTTATCACCTCATTTTATTTTTATTATATTCTCTTAGATTAGTTCTAGTTTTTTTACTTTTATTCCCTCACTAATTGTGTGTTTTTTCTTACATTCTTTACATTCAAATCTGATGTCGAATTTTTTTACCATTTTTTTACCTGTTCTTTTCCATTGTGAGATTGCTGGTTTTGAACCCCATCTTCCAAGGTTTCCTGTTCCTCTGTGTCCTCTTTTTCTAGCTCTTGCGATTGAACCCCAGCTTAAGCTTGATCTTCTCCCTGTTTTTACTATTATTATTTTGTGTTCTGTGTGTTTCTGACAGAATGGGCAAAATCTCTTTACTACTTTTGGCATTTTCATTTTGCTCACCTTAGCTTTTTTCTTAGTTTGGAAGTAATTTTATAAAATTTTCTAATCTGCGAAGGGGTTCGTTTCTTTTATTAAAACTGTCAAGATTATTGAGAAAAAAGGCAAAACAAAATAAATTAGAAACTTTAAAACAAAAGCTGCTAATACTGGTGGGATAGCGTTAAGCATTGCTGCTACGAAAACAATTATTGTAAGGAAAATCGCCCCTACTATTACTAAGTTAATATAAACTTCTGTTAAAATCCCAAGGAAGTCTGTATAAGCTTTATATTTTGCCCTATATGCATCAATCATTTCTTCTCTTTTTTGATTTAAATAAGTCCTTAAATCTCCTCCTGAGATTATCATTTCTCTCATACCATCTATTAGTTGCTTCCAGAGAGAATCTGGACAAGTTTGAGCGGCTTTATCCAAGGCACTA
>JALWEZ010000084.1 GCA_027039165.1 Candidatus Moraniibacteriota bacterium | reverse complement strand
AAATAAAACTGCTAATATAAAAATACCTAAACCTCAAATAAAAAAAGAAGTTTCTGACGAAAATATCGTAAAATTAAAGTTACTTGGCAAAAATGAAGTGAAAAATAAAATGACAATTTCTTGGAATGGTCCAAATGAGAGCATGGATTTAATAGCAGTAGTTCCAAAAAATTCTTCTGATTTTAAAAAAAATATATTTACAATAAATAATTTAGCTAGTAAAGGTGGCATAAGTAAAATTAAAAAAAATAAAAAAAAAGGAGAATATGACATAGTTTACTGGCATGGACAAAAGAGAATTCTTGCTAGAAAAACTTTTAGTGTAGAAAAAACTATTGCAGACATTTCTATAAAGTCAGAAGCAGAAATCGGAGAAGAAATTTCTGTTACATGGATTGGGCCTAATAAAAAGAACGATATTATAGCTATAATAAATCACGGATTAACTTCTTATAATGAAAAATATGATATGATTCCAAATTTAGATAAAAAAACTGGAGTAGCGAATATAATTCTTCCATATGAGTCTGGTATTTATGATATAGTATACATGGATAGTCAAAAATATATTTTGGCTAGAAAAACAATAAAGGTTAAAAATGTAATTGTAAAATTCAATAAGCGAAAAGAAAAAGCAGTAGTCGGAGAAATGATAGATATTTCTTGGGTTGGGCCAAATAGACAAAAAGATGTTATAGCGCTTATGCCTTATGGTTACAGAACTGGCAAAAAACTCTCTGAGAGTTTGGTAAAAATCAGTGCAAAAAACGGCAGTGGTATGTTGATGGCACCAAATAAGCGAGGGTATTATTATTTAACTTACTGGCTAAATGGCGAAAAAAAGATTTACAGTGAAAAAATTTATATCTATGCAAAGAAATAAATTTACAGGGATTTTGCAAATTATTTTGATTTAATTATTAATTT
The DNA here is from genome assembly GCA_027039165.1 of Candidatus Moraniibacteriota bacterium. Lineage (GTDB taxonomy): Bacteria > Patescibacteriota > Minisyncoccia > Moranbacterales > JALWEZ01. The sequence goes on along the minus strand of JALWEZ010000084.1, from coordinate 594 downwards.
TTAAAATATGATTTTAGGTTTCAGTAATGGAGATTTTTGGAAACTTCATGAGTTTGAATTAGCACGATTTAAAGATGAATATTTAAAGTTTCTATTAGATCAAGGTACAAATGCGCTAGAGTTAAATTGTAGAAATTTAGAATCTTTGAATTTTTTGTTAGAAAATAACATGGAGATTTTAAGTGAGTTTAGATTTGTGTCAATACATGCTCCAGATATTTTTTATGAAGATAATAATACATCTCACGAAATATTAAACTCAATAGAAAAAGCTTGCAAAAAACACTCTATCCAGAATGTAGTTTTTCATGTAGATAAAATAACCGACTGGGATTTAATTGCAAAATACACTCAAATACCTGTATCTGTAGAAAACATGGATGACACCAAAGTATTCGGTCAGACTTTAGATGATATGAAATCTATTTTGGATAAATATGATTTTAATTTAACTCTGGATCTACAACATTGTTTTACAAATGATTCTACTATGAGCCTTGCGGTTGAATTACAAAATAGTTTTTCAGATAGGATAGCTGAGTATCATTTAAGTGGATTTAAAGAAAAAGTACTTCACTATCCACTATTTAAAAC
>JALWEZ010000083.1:2760-4724 GCA_027039165.1 Candidatus Moraniibacteriota bacterium | reverse complement strand
GTGTTAGCAGTGAATGAAATTGAAAAAAAGGCAATTTACATACAAACAATTGAAGACTTGGCAATATGGGTAAAAAATAATTTAAAAAAAGATGATATTTTTATAACTTTGGGTGCAGGAGATATTTGGAAAGTTCATGATAAAATATTAAGTAATTAAAAAAATATGCAGATAAAGAAGAGTGTTGATTTAAGTCGTCTTACGACATTTGGAATAGGGGGAAATTCAGAATATTTTACTAAAATAGAATCAAAGAAAAATTTAGTTAATGCTATGGAATTTGCTGAAGCTAATAATTTAGAGTATTATATTTTAGCAGGTGGTAGTAATATATTGTTTTCAGATGATGGATTTAAGGGAATTATAATACATATGGCAATTAATTGCATAAATGTATGTAAAGAAAATATAGTAATTGGTTCTGGTGCAAAATTATCTGATTTAGTGCTAGTTGCTAAGAATAATAGTTTGACGGGAGTTGAGAAATTTGTAGGTATTCCAGGTACAGTGGGAGGGGCTGTGCGTGGAAATGCAGGAGCTTTTGGGCTTGAAATAGCAGACGTTTTAGAGAGTGTTACTGTGTATGATAAGTTTGATAATAAAACAAAGTTTTTGGATGTAAGTTCTTGTGAATACGACTATAGAACAAGTTTATTCAAAAAAAATAAAAATTATATAATACTTGAAGCATCTTTTTCTCTTCAAAAAGGTAATGAAAATGAAATTAAAAAACAAATGTATGATCTTTTGGAACAAAGAACAAAAAAACAATTACAAGATATAAAGAGCGCAGGTTCTTTTTTTGTAAATCCTATAGTATCTGAAGAAATTCAAGATTTGTTTTACAAAGATAGTGGAATTAAAAGTAAAAATGGTAGAGTTCCAGCTGGTTGGCTTTTGGATTCGGCAGGTTTAAATAGAAAAAGAATTGGTGATGCTCAAGCTGGATATACGCATGCAAATTATTTTTTAAATTTAGGTAAAGCTACCGCTTCGGAGATAATACAATTAGCAAGTTTTGCAAAAACTCGTGTGAGAGATGAATTTGGTGTACAATTAAAAGAAGAAGTGGAACTTGTGGGATTTTGACGTTTTATTTCTGATTAATTAAATAAATAAAAAATATGGATATAAAATATTATTTCAAAAATATCGATGCATTAGGAGAGAGTGAAAGAGAATATATAGAAAAAAAGATTAACTCTATTTCTGAATTAATAAAAATAGAAAAGGTTAAGGTTGAAATAGAGAAACAAAAAGTTTTTTATCATATGAGTATTCAATTGGATTGTGTAAAGGATGTGTTTTATGCTAAAGAAGAAGATAAATTAATAAATGCATGTATTGATAAAATAGAAGATGAATTAAAGAAGCAAGCAAGGAGAACTAAGAAAAAAAATAAAGACTTATTAGAAAGAGGTGGAAGATCCCTTAAAAAAAAGATGGTAGTAGATAAAGAGGCACGATTTTAATTAGTATTTAGCAACCTCTATTAGCTTGAAGTTTTAAGTGATATAAGCAATTTTAAGTGAAAATTTATTATTGCAGAGATAGGGGTTGCGTAATTTTTATTTTGCTGTATAATAGTTTATACGGATGAGAAAAAAAATATAGCGGGGTAGAGCAGTCTGGCAGCTCGTCTGGCTCATAACCAGGAGGTCATAGGTTCGAATCCTATCCCCGCAACAAACATTCATTTAATTATTGAATTGTTTAACTGTATTTAAACAGGATTTGAGATTAATTGCCAGGATAGCTCAGTTGGTTAGAGCACAGGACTCATAAGCCTGAGGTCGTGAGTTCAAATCTCACTCCTGGTACAAAGTGACACACGGGGGCGTAGCTCAGCTTGGTTAGAGCGTCTGCCTGTCACGCAGAAGGTCGCCGGTTCGAGCCCGGTCGTCCCCGCACTATAAGAAAACTAAAAAATCCCCAATTGGGGATTTTTACATCTAAAATAAACT
>JALWEZ010000083.1:0-2750 GCA_027039165.1 Candidatus Moraniibacteriota bacterium | reverse complement strand
GTGTCCGTGATGTAAAAATTATATTAATAAAGTAATATAATTAAATGATTAATAAAAAAGAAATACTTCAAAATGCAAAAAAGCATTTAGCTAAAACTTTGGTTAATGTAGAAAAATCCAAAGATGAAACTCAAAAATCGCTTAACAAAAGTAAAGATGCGTTTAAAAATATGTCTAGTTCAGATAGAGTTATAGAGGAGAGGCTTATAGCGTATTTTCAAAAGAGACTTAGTGAACTAAAACATTTAGAAAAAAGTCCGTATTTTAGTAGGTGTGATGTGATTTGGGATGGTACTCATGAAGCTCAAAGTCTTTACTTTTCTAAGTTTGCACTTTCAGATGAAAAGATATATTCATGGACTTCTAAGGCGTCATCTATTAGATTTGAAGATATTGGAAAAGTGACATATGAGAGACCAGATGGAGAAATTCAAAAAGCAAATTTAATAAGGAAAGATAATTACATGATATCAGATGGAGAGATAAAATTTCTCTCTACAGAATCAGTGGGTAATGCTAGAGAACTTGTATATCAAGAGCATTTTTCAAATAGAAAAACTGGATTTGTGCTTCCAGAAATTGTTTCAGAAATGGAGAAAAGTCAAGATAGAGTGATTAGAGCAAGTCACAGAGGACCTTTTTTGATTTCTGGACCAGCTGGCAGTGGAAAAACCACGCTCGCTTTGCACAGAGTAGCATATCTTGCGACTGTACCAGACTTAGCGAAGTTTTTTAAACCTGAGGACATGATAGTTTTTGTGCAAGACGAGGGAACTAAAAAATATTTTTCTCACTTACTTCCAGAGCTTGGGATAAATAACGTAGAGATAACAACTTTTTCTAGCTGGGCAAAAAACATATTAAACTTAAAAGAAAAATATGTCTCTCGATTTGGAAAAACTTTTGAAGAAAAAGATATATACGAATTTAGAAAAATTAAAGCTCTAAAAAATTACAAAAAAGGCAAGTTCAGTGGCAATCATTTCTCTTTTTTGGAAGAAGTTTATGCTGAATTTTTAGGTGGGGGATGTATTGAAATGTTTGCTAAGCAGAAAAAACAAAAAATACTTGATCGCATAGATTTAACACTTCTTCTAATGAAAAACATAGATGAAAAAGAAAAAATTGGAACCCAAAAGTATGTGTGGCATGAGTTAAAGACAGGGAAATTTAAGAAGAAAAAAGAATTTGTGCCTTTTGAATACGCTCTTGCAGTTGTGGATGAATTTCAAAATTATTTGCCAGAGCAATTAAATATAATTAAGTCGTGCATAAACAAAAGAAATGACTCTATTGTTTATGTGGGTGATATGAGACAGCAAATTAGATTTGGCACTTTGTCTAGTTGGGATCAAATAGATGAAAATTTACAAAAAGATAGGCAAGTTGTAATGCAAAAGGTTTATAGAAACACAAAAAATATACTCAAATATATAAGCTCTATAGGATACAAAGTAACTATTCCAAAAGAAATTCCTGATGGGAAAAAGGTTTCGGAAATTGTAATGAAAGATAAAGAAGAGGAAATTTCATATATAAGTAGTTTTATAGAAAATAATCCTTTTAGAAGTCTTGGTATAATTTCAAAAAATTTGGATTATTTAGACGAATTTAAAAAGAAATTTGGAAATAATGAAAGGATAAATTTGATGAGTATAGAGCAATCACAAGGAGTTGAGTTTGAAAAAGTTTTTTTGGTTGGAGTTTCAAAAGATATATTTAAGCCAGAATATTTACTGGAGGTGCTTGATCAAGAATTTGTAGAAGAAAAAGTAAAAATAAACAAAGACTTGCTTTATATTGCACTAACTAGGGCAATTTCTGAACTTTTTGTATTAGGTAGGGTTGAGTTGAATAAGGTAAGCCGTGATTTTTTCTAGTAAAATAAAGTGTTTTTGGTTGAATTTAGATAAAATTTGATTTTTTCGGCTGTGTGCTATACACTGATATTGGACTTAGAAAACAAAAAGTTTAGAAAAATTATATTTAAATCTGTATGTCAAAAGAAAATAAGAAAAAAACTTGTCCTCTTAACTCGAATTTTGCTTTTGCAGTTGTTGCACTACTTACCGCTGGGCTTTTGCTCTACACAACGGTTGAGGTTTTTAACTGCAAGTAAGACATAGCGCAAATTAATGAGAGAATTCAAAATTCACCGAGTCTTGTGAGTGCTCATGATGAGCAGAAGACTGAGAAGCAGAGAAAAGATGAAGATGATGAGAACGTTGATACTAAAAATGTAAATAATCCTAAAGAAATTATTTACAACAAAGACGGTTCAATTGACACTTCTAATTGGAAGATTTATAGAAATGAAGAATTAGGTTTTAGTGTAAGGTATCCTGAATTTTGGAAAATCAAGGAATCAAAGAGTGGTGTAGAATTTTATGATTATAGAGAGAAGGAAAATTATTTTTTAAATCGTAAAGATTTTTTTGTGATTTCTCGAATGAAGAAATTAGGTAAAGTTTCTAGTATGGATGAAAGTTATACTCCAGTTTCTATCATGGATATGATAAATAGGGATGATGAAGCTACTTTTTTGCAAAAATCTTTATTAGACAATCAGGAAGCCTATGAAGTTACAAGTGGTGGTATTGGATTAAATTTTACTATAATTACTAAAAAAGATGGATATTTTTATGAAATTTATTTTAATCGTGATCATAAAACAGATGTTTATAAGAAAGTAATTGAATCATTTAAATTTTTGTAAGTAAGATTTTTGTGTAAAAATAATTATGTATACT
>JALWEZ010000082.1 GCA_027039165.1 Candidatus Moraniibacteriota bacterium | reverse complement strand
CATAATAATAGTATGAATAAAAATAATAAAGAATTACAGACTAAATCAATTGAGGAGTTAAAAGCACTTAAAAATGAATTGAGAGAAAAAATTTCTAAAAAAAGTTTCGATCTCAAAATGGGTACAGAGAAAAAATCTCACGAATTAAAGATGATGAGAAAGGAAATTGCTAGAGTTTTAACTTTATTAGCACAGAAATAATTATTTTATAATAATATGGAACAAAAGAAAGATAACAAGAAAAAACTACAGGGACGAATAGTTTCTGATGCTATGGATAAAACTGTAGTTGTGGCAGTTGAAACCTTAAAAACCCACAAAAAGTATAATAAAAAATTTATATCAACAAAGAAGTATAAGGTTCATGATGAAAAAAATTCTGGAAAAATTGGAGATTTGGTTTCAATAGTGGAGTGTAGTCCTATAAGTAAGGACAAAACGTTTAAAATTGTAGAGTAAGTTAATTTAGGAATATATGATTCAAGCAGAAACATGGTTAAAAGTTGCAGATAACTCAGGAGCAAAAGAAGTAAAATGCTTCAAGGTTTTAGGTGGCTCAAAGCGACGATACGCTAGGATAGGAGACATTATTGTAGCGAGTGTGCAATCTGCAGAGCCAAGAGCTAATATTAAAGCTGGTGATGTAGTTAAAGTAGTTATCGTTAGACAAAAACAAGCATTCAAAAGAAATGATGGTTCAATCATTAGATTTGATGAAAATGCAGGTGTAATTATAGATGCTAACTCAAAAGAACCGAAAGGAAGTAGAGTTTTTGGTCCAATCGCACGTGAACTTCGCGATGAAGGATTTAGTAAAATTGTATCTTTGGCACCAGAAGTATTGTAATAAATAATGATTTTCGAAGTATGTTAAAGATTAAGAAAGGTGATAAAGTAAAGGTTATTGCAGGTAAAAACTCTGGAGAAGAGAGTATAGTATTAGCTGTATTACCTAGTGTGAATAAAATTATAGTGGAAAATGTGAATATGGTTACACGTCATATCAAACCTGACACTAGAGCTATGAAAAAAGGTGAAAGAATTAAAAAAGAATCTCCAATCGATATATCGAATGTAATGTTAATTTGTCCAAAAACTAAGAAACCGACTAGAGTAGGTTTCAAGGTTAAAGAAGATGGAACTAAAGTTAGAATTGCAAAAATAAGTGGAGAGGAAATATAATTATTGAATTTGTTAAAATATCTCATGAAAAAAATAGTAAAGTCATTGAAAGAGGTGTACGCCAACTCAACAAAAAAAATGCAAAAAGATTTGAATAAAGCAAATATAATGCAAATTCCTAGAATCGAAAAGGTTGTAATAAATACAGGAATTGGGCGTATAACAAAAGAATCAGAGAAAGTTGCTGAAGTTTATGATTCTCTTACTGCTATATGTGGACAAGCTCCAATTAAGACAAAAGTTCAAAAATCCATTGCAGGTTTTAAAGTTCGTGAGGGGCAAGATGTAGGAATTAAGGTAACATTACGAGGTTTGAAAATGTGGGATTTTTTGACTCGTTTGGTAAATATATCACTTCCTAGAATTAGAGATTTTAGAGGATTAAAAATTTCAACGGTCGATTCTAATGGAAATTTAAATATTGGAATTGTGGATCATACAGTTTTCCCAGAAATTATAGCGGAAAAAGTTAAATACATATTCGGACTTCAAATTACAGTGGTTAGCACTGCAGAGAATAAAGAAGAGGGTGAATTATTATTTAGAGAGCTAGGTTTTCCACTAAAAAAAAGTGATAAATAAATAAAACGTATATTTTATGGCAAAAAAATCAACAATTGCTAGATCTAATAAAAAACCAAAATTTTCAACAAGAAAAGTTAATAGATGCTGGAAGTGTGGTCGAAGCAGATATTACTTGCGTGAGTTTGGTTTAGATAGAATCTGTTTTAGAGAATTAGCAAGTAAGGGTGAAATTCCAGGCGTAACTAAGAGTAGCTGGTAAATAGAAAGATATTATATTTGTAAATTATTAGAGTATATGGTAGATGCAATAAGTGACATGTTAACTAGAATTAGAAACGCTCAAGCAGCGCGACATAAGACAGTTGTAATGCCGGCTTCAAAATTGAAGTTAGCAATTGCGAATGTTTTAAAAAAGGAAGGTTATATAATGTCAGTAAAGAAAAATGTTAATCCTAAAAATGAAACAATAGCTGAATTAGAGATTGAACTCGCTTATAATAAAATTTCTCATTCTAAAAAAGAAGAAAAAATTAAGGGAATTAAGCAGATTAGTAAACAAGGACAACGTCGATATGTGGGTAATTCAGAGATACATCCAGTAAAAAATGGATATGGAATTTCTATAATATCAACATCCCAAGGTGTATTAAGCGGAGCTGAAGCAAAGAAAAAAGGATTAGGAGGGGAATTTATTTGTGAAGTTTGGTAAATTATTTATTAATGAAAATTATGAGTCGTATAGGTAAAAAACCAATTGAAATTCCAGCAGGTGTTGAAGTAAGTCTTGTTGAGTCAAACTTAGTCATAAAGGGTAAGCTTGGTACTTTGAATTTAGACGTTCATGAAGCAGTTGGTATTACAATTGAAGAAAAAGAGATTATTGTAAACAAAAAAAGAAATTCAAAAATTGCACAAGCAATGTGGGGAACCACAAGAGTGTTAGTTAATAATATGATTGTAGGTGTAACAGATGGATTCAAAAAGACATTATTATTAGATGGCGTAGGTTTTCGTATGGCAGTAAAAGGAAATCAGGTAGATTTGGCTTTAGGATTTTCACATCCAGTTGTTGTGGATATACCAGAAGGAATAAAAGTTGAGATAAATAAGTCTAAAATGATTATTTCAGGAATGAATAAGCAAGAAGTAGGTCAATTTGCTGCTGAAATAAGATCTTTGAAGCCAGTGGAACCTTACAAAGGAAAGGGCTTTCGATATGATGATGAACAAGTTATTCGTAAAGAAGGTAAGAGAGCTGCGGCTGGATAATTTTTATTAAAATGAAAAAAATTATGAAAAAAACACGAAATGAACAAAGAAAAAAGAGAGCACGAAGAATAAGAAAAAGTGTATCTGGTACAGCACAAATACCTAGAGTGAATGTTTTTCGTTCTCTTACAAATTTTTATGTTCAAATAATTGATGATGAGATAGGAAATACGCTAGTTAGTGCTAGTTTACATGATGTTAAAGATGGTAAGAATACAATAGAAGGTGCGCAAAAAGTTGCGGAAATTCTTGCTAAAAAAGCTAGTAAAAAAAATATTAGCAAAGTTGTATTTGATAGAGCTGGATATAAATATCATGGTAAAGTTAAAGCATTTGCTGAAAAATTACGCGAATGTGGTCTTATTTTTTAAATTATACAAATAAATTTTATGGCATTTAAGAACAAGAGAAAAAAAAGAAGTTTTAAAAAACGACCTAAACCAGAGTTTGAACAAAAATTATTGGACTTAGCACGAGTTACTCGTGTTGTTAAGGGAGGTCGAAGATTTAGTTTTAGAGCGACAGTAGTTATAGGAAATAGAAAAGGAAAAGTTGGTGTCGGAGTAGGAAAAGGTACAGATGTATCTAATGCTATTCAAAAAGGATTTGCTGACGCAAAAAAACATATTATAAATATAAAGTTAGATAGTGGAACCATATCTCATGATATAATCAAAAAAGATGGAAGTGCTAAAATTTTACTTAAACCAGCTCCAGCTGGACGAGGTATTATTGCTGGAGGTGCAGTTCGTATAGTTTTGGATTTATTGGGAGTGAGAGATATTGTGTCTAAGTCTTTTGGAACTTCAAATAAATTAAATGTTGCTAGAGGAACGATAGAAGCATTAAAAGAATTGTCTGTACCTATAGTAAAAAATGAAGAAGAGAGTTTGAAAAAAGAAGAAAGTAAATCTAAAAAAAGAGTTATTAAAAAGAAAGAAGATAAGAAAGTGGTCGATGTAAAAGAGGCTAAAAAAAGCGTTTCAAAAAAAACACAAAGTGATGATTTAACTAAAATTGAAGGTATTGGGCCAAAGATAGCGGAGGTTTTTGCGAAAAATAATATAAAAACTTTTATAGATTTATCTAATGCAAAAAAAGAAAATCTTGTTAAAATTCTTTCAGAAAATAAACTTTCAAATCATGATCCAAGTACATGGAGCGAGCAAGCTTCTTTAGCTACAGAAGAGAAATGGGAAGAATTAAAGGCTTTGCAAGATAAACTTGACGGTGGAAAATAATCAAGAATAAATTAAATTTATGCAAATTCACGAATTAGAGAAAATAGGTAAAAATGATAAAAAGCGAGTTGGTCGTGGTGGAAAACGCGGTACAACTTCTGGAAGAGGAACAAAGGGTCAAAAAGCTCGTTCTGGAGGAAATGTCAATCCTTTGTTTGAAGGAGGGCGTTCTTCTTTAATACAAAGAATGAAAAAGTTGAGAGGTTTTTCTTCTCCGTATCCAAAAAAGAATGTAATTTCATTGGATGATTTGGATAAAAACTTTGAAGATGGAGATTCTGTTTCTATTTTGGAACTTAACAAAAAGGGATTAATTAGAAAGAAGAATATAAAAAATCGTGTAAAAATTGTTGGAGTTGGAAAATGCGAAAAAAAATTAACTTTCTCAGATGAAATTTTGGTTACAGAATCAGCAAAGAAGGTTTTAGGGATTAAGTCAGAGAAATAAGTTTATTCATTTCATGAATTTATTCTGATATCAGTGCTGAAATAATTTTTTGGCACTGTATTGTTT
>JALWEZ010000081.1 GCA_027039165.1 Candidatus Moraniibacteriota bacterium | reverse complement strand
AAATAAAGGAATCAATTTAAGTAATTTAAAAAAATTAGACGATAGTATTAATAATAATTACATTTATGAAACAGAAAATGAGATTGAAGATATTATCAATAATTTACTAGAAAGTGATGAGAATATTCATAGATTAATTATTGTCAATAACTTTCCATACGGTTTTACAACAGAAAGTACAGTTTCACTTATAAAACTTCTAAAAAAAAGAGAAAACATCAAACTCTTTATTACTAAAGAACGCAATCCAAACAAAAAATTATCTGATTTAAATGTTTTACTTAACGAAAATTTACGTATTATTACGATAGATAAAGATTATTTATGGAATTTTTCATTATTCGACAACATTGACAATTTAAAAAAAGTTTTTAAATTGTCTTTTTCATACAGCTTAAATTCAGAAGAGATTAATAATATTATAAACATATTTAACGAGAGCGCAAATAATCTTAAAGTTAAAGAAGTTATAAATTTTGATATAAACGAAGGTATCAAAATACCTATTGGAAAATTTAATAATAAAGATGCCTTTTTTACATTAGGTCATGAAACTAGCAATTATCATGGTATAATTGGTGGTCGATCAGGGAAAGGAAAAACTGTTCTACTGGATAATATTATTTGTAATGGTGCTAATATATATAGTCCATATGAATTAAGATTCGTTTTATTGGATATGAAAGGTATTGAATTTAATGAATATAAAGAAATGCCTCATACTCAAGCATTTTGTAGTTCTAGTAATATTGAAAGTGGCTTAAAAATAATTAATTTTTTGGAAAAAGAGTTAAAAAATAGAGAAAATAAATTTAAAAAATTTGGCTCATCAAATATTGTTGAATATAAAGAAGAATCGAAAGAAATTATTCCAAGATTATTGGTAATTATAGATGAATTTCAAAATTTATTTACAGGTAATTACAAAACTGACGGTTATGTAGAAAACATCTTGATAAAACAAATTTTACGTTTAGGTCGCGCATACGGTATTCATTTATTATGTTCTACGCAGTCTATGGGAGATGGTGTTCGCTCATCTTTTTTAAATAATATACCATTAAGAATTGCTTTTCAGATGACGCAAGATCAATCTAGAAGCTTCCTTTCTCTAAACAATAAAGAAGCAGAAAAATTAAAAGTTGGTGAAGCCATTTATAATGAACAAGATGGTTTAATAAGCGCAAATAAACTTATTAAAATAAATTATTTACAACGAAAAGACATTAATAAACTTTTAGCTGACATAAAAGAAAAATACAATAATTATAACAAATTCGATAAAATTATTATCAAAGATGAGTAACACATATAACCAATATATTAATTTTTTAGAAAAAATTACTTCTCAAACATTTGAAAAAAATGTAGAAAGTTCTATTATTTTACCAATTTTTGATAAATTAAAACAACTGTATCTAATTTATAAGGACGTTCTAACAAAATTTAAAACTTGTAATGATGAGTTTGGATATTATATTGAAAAGATGGAATATGAAGAAGATGATATCAATTTTTTTTATAAAAA
>JALWEZ010000080.1 GCA_027039165.1 Candidatus Moraniibacteriota bacterium | reverse complement strand
TATCCAAATAAAAGAGTAAAACATATAAGTTAAATATTTCTAAAACTAATGTTTAAAGATAAGTATAAATATATCTATATAAGTATCTCAATCTTTGCATTAGTTTTAATTTTGTGTTTTATTTTTTATAGCAGAACTCACCAAAAAAAGACATGGTGGAAGCCTAAAAATAATGAAGGTATTACTTGGCAATGGCAATTAAGTGGAAAACTTGATACTAGTTTAGATGTTGATATGTATGATATTGACTTATTCGATACTCCAAAAGCTCTGATTGATGAATTACATAAAAAAGGAAAAATAGTAACTTGTTATTTTTCTGCTGGAACTATTGAATATGGTTCCAAAAGACCTGATGAAGTAATTTTGACTAATATTTATCCTAGTGTAATAGGTAATAAGTTAGAGAATTGGGAAAAAGAACGTTGGCTTAATATAAGGAATAAAGAGGTATGGGATGTTATGAAAGAAAGAATTGTCTTAGCTAGTAAGAAAGGTTGTGATGCTATTGAACCTGATAATGTGAATGCATTTGAAGAAGATGATGATGAACCTATTGAACTGCCTGTAAAAGATGATGATGGATATACTACAGGATTTAATATAACTTATAAACAACAATTAGAATTCAATAAGTTTTTGGCAAAAACTGCTCATGAATATGGTTTGTCGATTGCACTAAAAAATGATATTTATCAAGTAGCTGATTTAGTAAATGATTTTGATTGGGCGCTAAATGAGCAGTGCTATGAATACTCAAGCAAAGATTATGACGAATGTGCTTATTATGATGTCTTTGACGAAGCAAATAAAGCGGTTTTTGGTGTAGAATATCACAAATCAACAGATTCTTTTTGTAATAAAGCAAATAAAAAAGGGAGATATTGGCTTAAGAAACATTTTAATTTAGGTCAGTGGAGAAAAAGTTGCTTGTAATAATACACAACTAGTATATAATAAAATTAATAATTTAGATTTTATAAAAATATGAATAGATATTTTAAAATAGTATTTTTTGGTAGTTTTTTGTTAATTTTTCTTTTTGTTAATTTTCAAGAAGTAAGTGCTTGGTGGAAACCAGGACGTTATGAAAATATTACATGGCACTGGCAATTAAGTGGTGATTTGGATGTTACAAAAGATGTTGATATGTATGACATTGATTTATTTGAAACGCCGAAGTCTACCATTCAAGCACTTAAACATGATGGAAAAATTGTTATTTGTTATTTTTCAGCTGGTGCACTAGAGTTCACAGATAACACTCACGAAACTCCAGTAAGAGCAGACGATCCAGCTTTTCCAACTCCTTATAGTGATATAACTGGTAATTCTGTAGAAAATTACCCTAAAGAACTTTGGTTGGATATAAGGGCAGGAGATACACTTGAGAATAAAATTAAGCCTACCATAGAGGGACGATTTGATTTAGCTGTGGAAAAAGGTTGTGACGGGGTAGAAATAGACAATGTAAATGAATACGAAGTAGATGATGATGATCCAACAGAGCTACCTGTTCAAAATGAGGAATTTTCACCAGGAACTACTGGCTTTGATCCTATAGTAACTGTAAATGATCAGTTACTTTATAACAAATGGCTTGCACAAGAGGCTCATGCTAGAGGGCTTTCGATTGGGTTTAAAAATGATATTTATCAAGCAGCTGATTTGGTAAATGATTTTGATTGGGCGCTAAATGAACAGTGTTATCAATACAGTGCCCCTCAGGATGATTATTATGAATGTGATTATTATAACGCTTTTGATAAAGCAGATAAAGCAGTTTTTGGTGTTGAATTTAATTTAGAAAAAGAAGATTTCTGTGATAAAGCAAGTCAAAAAGGACGTTATTGGGCAAAAAAAAATTTAATTCTGGATGCTTTTCAAGATAATTGCGCTTATAGAAATTATATAACCACAAATGATACAAGTGTGCATCCTGGACTTACTCCAATTTACAGGCTTTACAATAAAGCAAGTGGTGTGCATTTGTATACTAGAGGTAAAGAAGATGGAAATAAAATTTTAGGGAAATATCCAGTTTTTGAATTTACAGATGGAACTCCAGCGTTTTATGCAAGTCTTACAGATGATGGTACTACTCCAATTTACAGACTTTATAACAGGCGAACTGGTGTGCATTTGTATACAAGAGGTGATGCTGATAAAAACAAAGTACTAAATACTTGGCATGATTTTGAATTTACAGACGGTGCTCCAGCGTTTTGGGCGAGTTTAAATTAAAATAATTAAATATAAATTTAACAATATGAGAGAAAGTTTAAAACAAACTTTAGAAGATTGGAAACAAATGCGTATTTTAACGCTTGATTTATTGGAAATTATTCCAGAGAAACATCTCTCCTTTAGTGTGGGCAAAAACATGGGAACTATTGGGAAGCAATATCGCCACATAGGAGATGTACAAATTTGCTATGCGCAGGCAATTACTAGTGGAAAAATAGATTTTGATAATTATAAAAGAGATTATTCTTTGGAAAATTCCAAAACTAAGCTCAAAAATTTTCTCGGTGAAGTAAACAAAGAAATGTTAGAATTTATCACACAAAATCAAGGTGCAGAAATTGATTGGTTTGGTGAGAAGTGGAGTTTAGAAAAGCACATTAGATCACTAATTGAGCATGAAATCTTGCATCAAGGAGAGCTTGTTGTTTATGCTAGAATTCTAGATTTAGATTTCCCAGAAAGCTGGGAACTGTGGGGATTGTAGTATTTCAAAAATAATTTAGATATAAATAAATTTAGTATGATAATTCCGCAAAAATTAAAAAAAGGAGATGAAATTAGAGATGTCGCTCCAGCGACAAGTCTTTCTGTGTGCTCAGAGGATTTAATTAAACTAGCAAGACAAAAACTACAAAAACAAGGTTTTAGAGTAACTTTTTCCAAAAATTCTAGAGAAAAAGACATGTTTAGTTCGTCTTCTATAAAATCAAGAGTGGAGGATTTGCATAGTGCATTTCAGGACAAAAATCCAAAAGCAATTTTTGCAGTACTTGGAGGTTTTAATTCAAATCAAATACTTAAATATCTTGATTATGATTTAATTAAAAACAACCCAAAAATTTTTTGTGGGTATTCTGATATAACTGCTGTTTCAAATGCAATCACAGCTAAGACTGGATTAGTTACTTATTTGGGACTTAATTTTTCAACATGGGGTATGAAAAAACAGTTTGAATACAATCTTGAGTATTTCAAAAAATGTTTAGTAGAGGAGAGTGAGTTTGAAGTAAAACCTTCTGATACTTGGTCTGATGACGTTTGGTACAAAGATCAACAAAACAGAAATTTTATAAAAAACGAAGGATTTGTAGTCTTAAATAAAGGAGAAGCGACAGGCACGATTTTTGGAGGAAATCTTTGTACATTTAATCTACTTCAAGGGACAGAATTTATGCCAATAATTTCTAATTCAATATTATTTCTAGAAGATGATGATTTTACAGGAGAAAATTTTAATGTTGAGTTTGATAGAAATTTACAATCTCTCATTCATCAACCAAATTTTGAAAGTGTGAGAGCAATTGTTTTTGGAAGATTTCAAAAAGGTTCTAAAATGAGTATTCAAAAGCTAAAATATATAATTGAAACTAAAGAGGAGCTAAAAAATTTACCAATTATTGCTGATGTAGATTTTGGTCATACAAATCCTATGATTACTTTTCCAATTGGCGGAACTGCCAAGCTTAGAGTTGATGATAAAATTGAATTAAAAATTATAAAGCATTAACATTGCACACATTATTTAAAATAAATACTATGAAAAATAAAAGTTTAATAAAAAAGATATTAGTTGGCTTGGTGATTGTTGTAATGGTAGGATTTGTAATGTTTATAATAGTTATGCAAATTATATCAGAACGTGGAGTTGATCCTGGATTTAGTAGTGCTTTAGACATAGAACTTCGAGGTTGTAAAAAAAGAGTTCATATAAAAGATGCAAGGGATATATGCTTTAAAGAGCGTTATGATATGAAGATAACTCCTACTGGAGACACGCAAAGAGAAAGAAAAGAAGCTATTAAAAAACTTGCTTATAGCACTTTAGTGAAAGAGGTCAAACAATTTAATTATTCAAATGCTTCAGAAATATTGGCTGGAAAAAACGTTTGTGATATTTTTATAAAAAATAGGGGAGCAAAAAATCATCAGTATGATGAAGTAAAAATTTTGTTTTGTAATGATAATAAAGAAGTTGTATCGTTATTAAGTATGACATCTAGAGGTGTAGACAATAAAGACAATGAATATTTGTCCTATGGTCTTGTTTATCCTGATGTATATGATGTACCTCCTGAAATCAATAGTTACATAGGCGCTACCTTAACCTTGCAGGGTCGCAAATTTAATAATGTCGGTGTTGGTGATAATTATAAAGGAATTGTCAGTCTTATTGATTCCCCTATAGATAAGGCTATTATAGGATATAAAATTTCAGTAACTAGGACTGATGGAGTTAAAGATGTGATGTATGTAGAAGCATTTTCTTCGACAACATTTACCAAAGAAGAATTGAATTTGCTACAAAAAGAATTTTTCGCTAGAGAAAAAATTGAGAAAAATTTAGACAAAAAACAAAGAAAAGAAATTTTGAAAAATTCTACTATAAAAGAGTATATTGATAAAGTTTTACCTCCTAGTAAAAAATTACTAGAACTTAGAGAGAATGGAGCAGAATTTAAGGAAGTGTTATAATTATAAGCAAGAATTTGACAAAAATTT
>JALWEZ010000079.1 GCA_027039165.1 Candidatus Moraniibacteriota bacterium | reverse complement strand
GTTGTGATTGTGGCAATTATTCTTTTGATGACAGGTTTCGTTGTAGGACAATTTGTAGGATCGATTACACAAAAATCTGTACAAGATTTGGATATCAGTGCAGGTGCAAAGAAATTTCTTCCAGCTATAGCAGAGTGGTCGATAGTAGTTTTCTCTATTTTTGCTGCCATGATTCATTTAGGCATTGGAAGTGAGTTGATAGAAATATTTTTCTCTGGTTTGATTTATGCAGTTGCATTTGCTTTTGCACTTGCTTTTGGACTTGGTGGCAAACAACATGCTTCTAAATTATTAGATAGTTTCTTCAATAATAAAGAGAAGTAAAAAACATGAAGAAAATTTAAAGACTATTCATGAATAGTCTTTTTATATTCTATTCAGGTATTAACATTAATCCGTGAAAAATATTTAGATATGAGTAAAGGTAAATTATATATGGTAGCAACTCCAATAGGAAATTTGGAGGACATTACTTATCGTGCTATTAAAATATTATCAGAGGTTTCCTTGATAGCTTGTGAAGACACTAGAGTAACTGGAAAATTATGTGCTCACTATGAAATACAGACAAAACGAATTTCAGCAAATCATCATACTAGTAATACTAAGTTATTAAGTATAATAGAAAAAGCTATTAGTGGCGCAGATATTGCTTATGTAAGCGATGCTGGGACTCCGGGACTTAGTGATCCAGGAAATCAATTAGTAAGAGTTGCATTAGATAATGACATTGAAGTAATACCAATTCCAGGTGCAAGTGCACTAACTTCTATAATATCTGTAACAGGAACTGATATGCAAAAGTTTTGCTTTTTGGCTTTTCCTCCACACAAGAAAGGTAGAGAAACTTTTTTCAAAGAAATTGCTAATTCTCATGTTCCTGTAATTTATTATGATAGTGTTCATAGAGTAGTAAAAAATTTAAAGGTTTTAGAAAAATTCAAAGATGATGCACAATTAATAGTGGGTAGGGAGTTAACAAAAAAATTCGAACAAATTTTAAGGGGAAATGTGTTAGAAGTCATTGAATATTTTGAAAAGAATAATTCAAAAGTTAAAGGAGAATTTGTAATAATTGTAAATTAATGCTATACTGTATGTAGTGAATATTTCAGAAAAATAATGATTTGCTTTTTTTTGAGAAATAGTATATAATAATTTAAGTAAGATTAGAAAGGCCACTTTAGCTCAGCTGGTAGAGCATCGGTTTTGTAAACCGCAGGTCGTCAGTTCGAATCTGACAAGTGGCTCAGGCGTTGTTGCGTATCTGGATTATTTAGTAGTCCTCATAGAATAATGGGTGGATGGCAGAGTGGTCAAATGCATCAGACTGTAAATCTGACGACTTCGGTCTACGGGGGTTCAAATCCCTCTCCGCCCACACATAAAATTAGCGACTTCGGTCGTTTTTATGTTATAATAAAAATATAGAGTTTGACAGGCCGACATAGCTCAGTTGGTAGAGCATTTCCATGGTAAGGAAAAGGTCCGCAGTTCAAATCTGCGTGTCGGCTCAGTGAAATACGGGATTAGTTAAGTGGTATAACAAGGGTCTCCAAAACCCTCGTCGTGAGTTCGATTCTCTCATCCCGTGCAAAAATAAAACAAAAAAACAATTTTCAATTGTTTTTTTTGTTTTTTGTGAGATTATTTTTTAAAAATAATAAATTTATAACCTAAAAAATTCCAAGTCATAGAAAAAGCTGTAGCAAAAATTTTTGCAACATTTGCCCATAAAACATCTTTAGCTAAAGAATGATCATTTATGATATTTAAGAAAAAATTAATGTCAAAAAATGGAGAAGTGTAAGTGGTTACTAAAAATATAACTGTGTTGTTTATTATTAGACCACCTATACTTATCAGTACAAAATTCATGAATTTTGTGGCAGTTTTTGAATTATTAGAATTTGTATTGTTTGTATTGAATGTCCAATTTTTATTTAAAAAGTAGCTTAATATATTTACGATGATAAAACTAGTTGTAACTATTGGTAATATCCAAAATCCTTCAGTTATTCCAAAAAACCACATCAATGCATTATAAATAGCAAAATCAATAAAGGTATTTAAAAAACCAATAATCACGAATTTACTTATTTCAAATAAATGTTTTCTCATATTTTATTATTAATAATAATCATGACACTAAATAAAGCACCATGATTATATATTTTAAAAATTTTGTATTAATAAATAATTAAATATTCATTTCATGACGGATTTCTTCTTCAATGGAATCAATATCAGGAGTCCATTCTTCAACAACCTCAAAATCTTCAAGATTTTCATCGCTAATATCATTTTCAGATTCGAAACTTGTATTGTCATTATGTTGTAGTACATTTTCTATAGCAGCCCATGAAGCATTTTCTTCTTTTGATATTACAACTGCAACTTCATCACCAGGTTCAGCTTTGAAATATGTAATAGCTGCTAAAAGAACCTTATAAGCTTTTCCGTCAATTGCAATAAAAAAATTACTACTAGAGTCCTGTCCTACTATACCTATACAGTTCAATCTAGGAGCTGGACCAACTTGTTTATATATAAAACTTCCTTCTGGTGTTATGTTTAATTTCAACAAATCACCCTCGATTAATTTAGATTTACTAGCATAATTTGCTGGAACTGGGTATTGTTTACCATCTGTTCCAATCATAGTCTGCCCGTTAAAAGTTCCATGAATTACATGTCCTGGTGTATCGTCATCAATTTTCTTTCTTCTACCAACTCTTTTTTTACCTTCTAATTCAAGTAACATTGCTTTTGCACCATGAATTGTACTTTCAGCACTTGATATCATTTCTCTCAGAGACTGAATTTTTTGAGTTTTTTGTTCTTCTGAAAGTGTATTTTGTTCTTCTGTCATAATTGTTATATATTTTTTTTATTTTATTTTTTTGAATATAAAAGTATTTACACAAACTCTAATTATTCTATTATCTATTATAGCGAAGAATTAATATTATGCAAGTCAACGTGAAAATAAAATTTTTTTGATTGTATTGCTTTTAAAATAAATAGAACTTATCGCTAATAACGATAAGTCCTTGTGTGACTATGTGAATTATTATTATAATAGCTTATAATATCCCACAACACCTATTGATGCAAATAATAATATTATTACTATCCACTTCATCACTTTAATAGCAGTTCTGTTTGTGCTTAATATTAGCGCAAAATAAAGAAAAACTGCAACAAAACTAAGCCCTAAAAACAAGTAAGCTGCTGCTAGTATTGGTGACATGATGTCCTCCTAATTTTTTTAACGATTATCAATTAATCGTATATAAATGATACATTAGAGAGAAAAAAATGTCAATATTTAGTCTTGTCCAATGCTAGGTGGTACTGAAATAGGTATCCGTTTCTAGTGCAAAAAACACATTATGTATTATACCTGCTATGCATTGGACAAGACTATTTGTTGACATCTAATATTTAATATGATATACTGTATTTAGTAGGTTTTTTGGTTTGGTTCGTTTGTAGACGCAACTATATTGCATTGTTAAATGCTTAAAAATTGTTTCATTGCAAAAGAGTTTCCACAAAAAAACTGCGTAGTAATTAATAGTAATGCAAAACGCATGGCAAAGAAATTGTTTGTCGGTAATCTTAGTTGGAGTATCGGAGATACAGAACTAGAAGAGACATTTGCACAGTTTGGTGCAATCGACGAAGCTGTTGTAATTAAAGAACGTGGAACAGATCGTTCAAAAGGGTTCGGATTCGTAACATTCGCAGAAGAAGATGCAGCTGACACTGCTATCGAAGAGATGGATGGAAAAGAAGTTGATGGACGTCCTATAAACGTAAATGAAGCGCGACCAATGCAACCACGTGAATAATATCATGTGATTGAAACCAAAAAACAGCTTAGGCTGTTTTTTTGTTGTTTGAAAATGTGTTATAATTCATATTAAAGATGTAGAAATTTGTCAAAAATATAAAATTTAAATAAAAATAAGATTTTAGACAGGTTTTTGGCTGGTAAATGTAATATAATTAATATGCTTGATTACTTATTTGATAAAATAGATTGGAATTTTATTTATTTTAATAATAGAATAATAGATTATACAAAATCGATACTTTTGTTATGTATATTATTTCTTTTGGTGTATATAATCAAATTTTTGATTTTGAAGTTTTTAAATAAATTTGTAAAAGAAACAAAAAATACTGTGGATGATTTCGTTTTAGATATTATAAAATCTATCCATGTATTTTTTTTGTTTTTTATTTCTTTTTATGTAGCTTTTTTGAATATTGTAGTCAGTCACACAGTATCACATTTTTTTGTGAGTTTGGCAGTTATTATTTTTACTTGGCAGTTTTTGAGAATTTTTCATATTTCTATATTATATATAACCAAAATCAAGTTAGGTAATTTTTTGAATAATAAGAATATAGAAACTGCTTCTGGAATTTTTTCGGCACTTTTTAAATTTGCTGTTTGGACTTTGGCTTTTTTGTATATATTATCTACAAATGGAGTAAATGTAGGATCTTTAATTGCTGGAATTGGTGTAAGTAGTATCGTCATAGCTTTTGCATTAAAAGGAATGCTTGAAGATTTATTTAGTAGTTTTTCAATTTATTTTGATAGACCTTTTGCTGTTGGGGATTCTGTTGATATAGGAGGGCTAAGTGGTACTGTTACAAGAGTTGGTTTCAAATCTACAAGAATTACTTCTTATACAACTGGTGAAGAAATAGTACTAGCAAATACAGAATTGTTAAATAAAGAAATAAGAAATTATAC
>JALWEZ010000078.1 GCA_027039165.1 Candidatus Moraniibacteriota bacterium | reverse complement strand
AGCAGATATAACAAAACACGAAAGTAAATATAGAGATAAATATTCAGACTATGCAGTGGATGGTGTTTTACTTTATGCAGCATATTTATCAAAAGGATATGATGTATTAGCAATAGCAGTAAGTGGCGAAAACGTCCGTAATTTAAAAGTTTCCCATTTTTTACACTTAAAAGATGAAAAAAAAGCAACTAAAATATTTGATGATAAGTTATTATCACCTGATAACTACCTTAAAGGTTACTTACATAGTCCCGAAAAATTCAGACAAGATTATAATTCTTTACTCGATTTTACAAAAAAATTAAATGTAAAATTGCATACACACAAGATACTTGAAAGTCAAAGAAGTTTACTAATTAGTGCTATTTTAATTGCTCTTGAAAATGAACCGTTTAAAAAATCGTATGCTTCTTATTCCAAACCTGAAAATTTAGCTAACGCATTAGTGCAAACCGTATCAAATGAATTAGAAAATGCTAATATTACAGGTAAGAAATTAGAAAATTTAGAAATTCAATTTAGTTTTATCAAAACAGACACATCACTTTCTAAAAAAGACGGTGTTTTGAAAGAAATAATTGATGAAATTGACGAAAACATCAATGATTTTATTAAATCTCACAAATATTTTGACGTTCTTGGACAACTATACATTGAATTTTTACGATACGCCAATAGCGATAAAGGACTTGGTATTGTTTTGACACCGCCACATATAACTGAATTATTTGCTGAACTTGCACAAGTAAATAAAAATTCTGTTGTTTATGATAATTGTGCTGGCACAGGTGGATTTTTAATTAGTGCAATGAGCCAAATGATTAAGGACGCAAAAGATGATGAAAATAAAATCAAAGAAATAAAGTCAAAACAATTAATTGGTGTAGAATATCAATCACATATTTTTGCTTTGGCAGTTTCAAACATGTATATACATCAGGATGGAAAAACAAATATTTTAAACGGTAGCTGTTTTGACCCAAATATAAATAAAATAGTAAAAGAGAAAAAACCCACAGTTGGTTTGCTTAACCCTCCATTCAAAGATGAAAAAAATGATTATGAAGAATTAGAATTTGTTTTAAATAATCTTGAAACACTGACTGATGGCGGAACTTGTGTTGCGGTAGTCCCTATAAGTTCGGTAATTGCTAAAAAAGGAGTAAGATTAGATTTGAAAGAAAAAATATTAAAAAAACACACGCTTGAAGCAGTTTTTTCTTTACCAGAAGACTTGTTTCATAATTCAAAGGTATCGCCAGTTACTGTTGGATTAATTATTACTGCACATAAACCTCATCCCGGTAATAAAAAAGTTTGGTTAGGGTATTTTAGAAATGATAATTTCGTAAAAACAAAAGATAAAGGACGTATTGATATTTATGGTACTTGGGAAAAAATCAAAAATGAATGGGTAGATTTATTTTTTAATAGAGAAGAAAAGCAAAATATTAGTTTAAAAAGGACACTCAAAGCTTCTGATGAATGGTGTATAGAAAATTATTTAGTAGCTGATTACAGTATCATTACCAAAGAGTTATAT
>JALWEZ010000077.1 GCA_027039165.1 Candidatus Moraniibacteriota bacterium | reverse complement strand
TTTTAATTCCTGTTTACAAAAATTTATTACTTAAGTATTTTTTAGAAAGTTCTTTAATTATTCTTTCACCTAATCTCACAAAAGGTAATTTCTTTAAAAAATGGCAAGAGATAAAAAATACTAATTCACCCAAAATAATACTTTCAACAAGAGTTGGTTTATTTGCGCCACTGAAAAATTTGTCTCTTGTTGTACTTTTAGAATCTCATGATATGTCTTATAAGCAATGGGCAAAATCACCTAAATATGATGCAAGGATTTGCGCAAAAAAACTAGCTCAAATTCACAATGCTAAATTTCTCTCTACGTCTTTTTCTCCTAGAATTTCAGATGTTGCAAATTATAAAGAAAAAAATGCTTTTGTTTAAATGACACAAAACAACAATCCTAAAATTGAAGTAGTTAATATGAAAAAAGAATATTTTAAAAAAAATAAAAAAAAAAAAACAAAAAAAAGACCTTTTATTTCTGATACTTTATTAATTTCTCTGAGAGAAGCATTAAAAAAAGGAAAGCAGGCTTTGATTTTTGTAAACAAGCAAGGCAAAAATTCTTTTTCGGTTTGCGCTAAATGTAAAAGTGTTTTTTTGTGTAAGCGATGCGAAAGAGCTCTTGTGGAAAGAAAAGACGGTTCTTTTTCTTGTCTTCACTGTAATTTTTCTACTGATATATTCCCACATTGCGCAAATTGTAAAAACATAACTTTCACCAGTATAGGTGTAGGAACTGAACAATTAGAAGAAGATTTGACTAAATTATTTTCAAAAAATAAAATTGCTAGAGTTGATAGCGAGAGCATGTCAAAACCCTCATCGTACGACAAATTATTTAGTGATTTTTACAGCGGAAAAATTGATATTTTAGTAGGTACTCAAATGGCAATTAAAGGCTTGTATACCCCAAATCTAACACTAGCTGTTATAATAGATCTAGATCAATTACTAAGTGGAAATGATTATGACACTGATGAAAAAGCTTTTGCTCACATACTTCAAATCGGTTCTAGAATTGGAAAGTTTGGCAAACTTATAATTCAAACTTATAATCCAAATCACACCGTAGTAGAATTTGCCAAAAACAATGCTTGGAATGAATTTTTAGAAGAAGAATTAACTACTCGCAAACTCTTAAGTCTACCTCCCTACTCTAGGATAATTAAATTAACACTTGAACTTAAATCCAAAAAACAAGCAGACAAAGAAGCTCAAATTTTGTTTGATGAGCTAGACAAAATTTGCTCTGATATGGATTTAACCATCTCAGAGCCTCACGCTCCGCTAATAGACAAAGTTAGAGATAAGTATAAAATACAAATGATTATAACTCTCAAAAACCTTTCAAAAGATTTTTCTAAAAATTCAATCCCTAAAGAACTAAAAGAAAAATTAATAACGCTAAAAACTGATTGGAAAATAGATATAGAACCTATAAATATAACTTAAAAAACATCTAAATTATATAAAACTTAGATATTTTTTGTATTTTTGAGATAAATTTTACTTTTCAAACCAATCTTCTCGGAGAATGCCATAACTCACAGAATCAAAA
>JALWEZ010000076.1 GCA_027039165.1 Candidatus Moraniibacteriota bacterium | reverse complement strand
GCAGTGATCTTCCATATCGTAGTGCCAAACCAAGGTACTTGGCTCTTTGGTCCAAGTTGGCATAGTTTCCATCTCAAGTCTTTCTTGTTCTGTCGGTTTTTTTACAATTATATTCATAATCCCTCCTGTATCTAATTACTAGACAGCCTGTCTTACTTTTAAACCCTTTTGAACGATATTTCAACCCACATTAGAGGGTAAGGTTTTTGCTTATATATTGGTATCTTAACATATTAGGGAGGTTTCCATGAGGAAATTATTTTTATCTATCTTTGCTATCTACGGTATGAGAGTTTTTGCACAGGCACCAATGGAGTATTCAAACTACGAGAAACCCGTACCTATCAACAGTGAAAGTTTTCAGATAGTTGATTTTGACGAAAATTACTCTAACTTGTACACACTATACGATTTCAGAGACAAAACTGGCATTGGGCACGGTATTGTTTGTGCACAACATGGCTTGCAGGGAATACAAATGCTTAAAACAACTACAAACAAAACATTTTTATTTGTAAATCCGTTGGTTAAGGTAAATCTAGACGGTATCTGTAAAAATAAAGCAGGCTATATAAGTATACCAATAGAGGGGAATAAGTTTTATCCGTATTTTTATAATGTAGATAACGACTTTGCATTTGTTAATGGGCAAAAGTGTAGAAAACTATATATAATAGATAATAACGGCGTTGAAATAAATACCAAGGGCTGTGTTATTGTTGATAATACTAATAAGCGTATAAAGATATCTATGACTGCCGTTAGTATCTTTAATCTAGCAAACACCATAAACAGCACAAGTAAACAAGATACTATAAAATCTAAGATACTGTGTAAAAGGAACGATACGGACGGATACATAGACATACTCAGTAATAAATGGTACGACACAGAAGGCAATATAGAAAACATAGATACTACACACCCTCTATTTGGCAACTCACAGACTACATGTATGTGGTATAAGTAATATAATGTCCCGTATGGGACATTATATTCTATTTAGGATCATAAAGTTAAAACAGAGATAATTGCATCCAAAGAATATCTTCCACATGGAAACGGTGATGTGAGTAAAGGGGCATAAGCCTTATCTCTAGATCTTCCATCAGGCGTTCTTCCATTAAAAAATTCCTTTATTCTACACACAACTGATGCATAAAAGGTGCATACGTTTGCTTTGATTCCAGACATTTCATCATGAATAAATTAAAATACCTAAATGAACCTCTTTATGCGCATTTGGATTAAATCACCACAGACAGTTGTTAGGTATAATACAATAGGAAGCTTCACGAAATCCATGAAAAAAATCATCTTATAATGCTACTTACTAAAAATAATTTTGCTATCATCATCATCATTATTAATATTACGTTTAACTTATACCCAATTCCATTTATTTCCTTAAATTTGACTATACATCGCTCAGACTATTTCTAAAGTAAAAGGCATGCAGGTTATAATCTAACATTTGTATAATGATAAAAATAATAATGATAATAATAATAATAATACTTCAATTAACAATTAATACTCAGTCCTCTTTAAAT
>JALWEZ010000075.1 GCA_027039165.1 Candidatus Moraniibacteriota bacterium | reverse complement strand
TAATACAAATAATCCAAAAGCTAAAGCTAAAAAGAAAAGAAGCATTCTTATAAAAATTATAATAATTTTACTTACAGTAACTACTACAATTTTTTTATTTTCTGAAATAATATTTATAAAAATGGGTCGTATACCGTTTTTACGTAAAAATAATGTAATTAATGAAGAGAAAAAAGATGTGCCACGAATAGCAGAATATTTTTGTAAATTACAAGGAAAAAACTTATATAAATCTTGTCATTGTGATAGCACAATCGGAAAATATTGTTCTTGGGGATGTTTTACTAAAAAACCAAAAGAACCTGCTGGAGATCTTAATGGTTTTTGTATAGTATTTTATAAACCAGTAATATACCTCTACCCAACAAAAAAGCAATATGTACAGGTGAGGCTTGACTATAAGGGTGAGATTTTTGCAGATTATCCAGAATATGATGAGAAGTTAAAGGGCTGGAGGGTGCTTGCTTATCCAGATGGAGAGCTTATAAATTATGCAGACGGAAAAGAGTATAGCTATTTGTTTTGGGAGGGGCGTCCTAGTAGAGAGATTGAGTGGGATTTATCAACTGGTTTTGTAGTAAAAGGCACTGACACCAAAGAATTTTTGCAAAAAACTTTATCACAGATGGGACTTACGCCAAAAGAATACAACGAATTTATAGTTTATTGGTTTCCTAAAATGCAAGGCAATGCTTATAATCTAATCCACTTTGCAGGCAAGGAGTATACAGATAATGCGCCGCTTACCATCACACCAAAACCAGACTCAATACTTAGAGTTTTTATGGTATTTAAACCGCTTGAGAAACCAGTAGAAATTGAGAAGCAAAAACTAGAACACTTCGAACGAAAAGGTTTTAGTGTAGTTGAATGGGGTGGAAGTGAGATAAAATAAGTAAATTTAAACCATATCATCAAAAAACACGGGGGTCTTCCTCGTGTTTTTTGTTTTTAAAAGATTTTCTCAAAAATCAAAAATTATTCTTCAACTTTGATAATGCTTACTGGGCAAGAATCTTGTGCTTGCATATTTTCGCTCACTGCACTTTCATCTATTTGAACTTCCATCAAACCCTCTTCATTTTTTACTGCATCTTTTAGATCTGCTTTTCCATCACTTTCATTGATTGACCAATAATCTGGTGCAATAGAAGCGCAAGCTCCGCAACCTATACATTCTTCTCTTTTATGAGTAACTTTTGCCATATTTTTATTATTATATTATTTAATATTACATACTTAAGTATAAAACATTTATTTTCTGTATTCAAGTTTATTTACTCACTTAATAATTTCTTAAGTATCTCCATCACAGCTTGTGGATTTGCTTTTCCCTTTGATTTTGCCATTGTTTGCCCCATAAGAGCTTTTATTGCTCTCTCGTTTCCACTTCTATAATCCTCTACTGCT
Organism: Candidatus Moraniibacteriota bacterium; assembly: GCA_027039165.1. Lineage (GTDB taxonomy): Bacteria > Patescibacteriota > Minisyncoccia > Moranbacterales > JALWEZ01. The sequence goes on along the minus strand of JALWEZ010000075.1, from coordinate 13,830 downwards.
TTTTGATTAGTTTCCATTACTTCTTTCACAAGTAGCATCAATTTTTCTTCATCGTTTTCTTGAGCTAAATTTTTCTCTTCTATTATATTACTTGGATCACCTCCAGTTTTAATCATTATATCAAGCACAGTTTGAGCTGCAGAAGAATTAATTTTACCATCTGTTATTATAGTCATAAGTTCTGCGAAATTTTCTGGCGTTATCTTAATCTTTGATATACTTATTTCTAGCTGAGCAAGAAGTGGTGGAATTTCATTTACTAAATAATTTCCAGCAAGTTTTATAGCTTTATCATTGTCTCCAACAAACTCACCTGACTCTTTTTTATCTCTAATTTCACTTACCACATTTTCATAATAATCTGCAAAAAACCTATCATCAATCAAAACTTCCATTATCTCATTACTTGTACCATATTCTTTTTTAAATCTCTCTCTTTTTGCTTGAGGTAATTCTGGCATTTTATCTCTTAACTCTTCTATATACCAATCTTCAAATACCATAGGCGGAATATCTGGTTCAGGAAAATACCTATAATCATTTGCATTTTCTTTGGAACGCTGAGCAATTGTTTTTTGTTTAGCATCATTCCAACCTCTTGTTTCTTGCTTTATCACCTCACCATTTTCAAGAGCTTCTGTTTGTCTAAGTATTTCATATTCAGCAGCTTTTTGTACACTTCTTAGAGATCCTATATTTTTTATCTCAACCTTAGTACCAGAAAGAGGATCTTCACCATCTTTATAAAGAGAAATATTTACCTCACATCTCATCTGTCCTTTTTCTATATCAGCATCTGCAATCCCAGCATAACGGAAAACTCTTTGTAATTCTTGACAAAATGCTCTCGCCTCTTCCCCACTAGTTATATCCGGCTCACTCACAAGCTCCATAAGAGGAACTCCAGCACGGTTTAAATCTACAAGAGTATCGTGCCCATCGTGAATATTTTTACCTGTATCTTCTTCCATGTGAATTCTAGTAATTCCTATTTTTTTGCCATTAATCATCACATAACCTTTTGCACACAGTGGTTTATCAAACTGAGATATTTGATAACCTTTTGGTAAATCTGGATAAAAATAATGCTTTCTGTCGAATTTACTCTCCTTAGCTATTTCACAATTAAGTGCAATACCTGCCATTTGTACAAATTTTATAGCTTTTTTGTTTGGAACTGGGAGTGAACCAGGCTGAGCGGTAGTTACTGTATCAATAGAAGAATTTGGCTCTTTTTCAAGTCCTAGTTTATTTGGAGCAGTGCTAAACATCTTTGATTTAGTTTTAAGCTCTACATGAATTTCCATCCCGATAGTTACATTGTATTTTGACATATTTAAATTTTATTAAATTTGAATAATTTTGGCTTCGTTATATTAATATTAGTACTATTTTTGTTTACTAGCAAGTTAAAGTTATGCATTATTAACAAAGTCCCGTACTTCCAAAACCGCCAATTCCTCTCTGTGTATCAGAAAGCAAATCACTCTCTACCACACTCATAAGTTCTACTTTTTGAATTAACAGTTGTGCAATTTTTTGACCCTTCTTTACTTCATATTTAGTCTGAGAAGTATTTGCTATTATAACCCGCACTTCTCCCCTATATCCACTATCAATCACTCCACCAAAAACTTTTAGTCCGTGTTTAAAAGACAATCCACTTTTATCCCAAATAAGTCCTACGTAACCCTCCGGAATTGCCATAGCGATACCTGTTTTAATTTGCTTTCTCTCACCGGGCAATAAGTCTAAATCTTGTGTACTATACAAATCCAAGCCCGCATCAAATTCATGAGCTCTAGAAGGCAAAATTGCATCTTTGTGAATTTTTTTTACTTTTAACTCCATAGTTTTATATAATATTTATTTTTTTAAGAATTTTTTGCATTTCATTGTGAATTTCTTCTATACTCCTTAATTGTCCGTTTTTTGCACAATCCACCTTTTCCCAATTATCATTTTCTCTCACCAACTCCAAAGCACAATTCCTAGAATCTTCTTGGTGAGCCAAATCCTCTTCTGCAACATCCATTTTTTTGTTAGAATTTTTTAGAAGCTCTTGAGACAATTCAACCGGCATATCCAAAAAAATAACAATATCTGGTTTTGGCAATTTAAAAACGCTGTACTCCATTTCATCTAACCAATTCAAAAAATCTTTTCTCTTGTTTAAATCTTCAATCTTTCCACCTTGATGAATTTGATTTGCACTTACATATCTGTCTAGCACTACAAAATACCCATCTCTTAACCATTGTTTAATTTCTCCACTTGATTCAAATCTATCTGTCGCATAAAGCACAGAAGCAATACGCGGATCTAATTCCAAAAAATTACCACACTCCCCACTCAAACATTCTTTTAGAAACTTCCCAAAAAAATTATTCTCATATCTAGGAAAATCCATTATTTTTACTGCTTTTTTATTTGCTCTTAGAAATTCTATAAGTTTTTTACTTTGAGTTTCTTTTCCACTACCATCCAAACCATCTATAACAATTAATCTACCCTTTTTCATATTACTTTTAAATTTATTGATTTAAAAGTTCTCTCATAATTTGAGATACTTGCTCCATAGTATGCGAATATTCTTTATTATTATCAATTACAAAATCAGCATATTTTTTCAAAGAAGGCACATCTTTATCTGCCTCACGTTCTTGATCAACTTTAAATTCTTCAAATGTCTTAGTTTTATCATCGCTTTTTTCATCTCGTTCTTTTATTCTCTTGTATCTAGTTTCCAAACTCGCATCTATAAAGAAAAAATAAAAATTATCAATTTTTCTAAGCTCATCTAATTCTTCTTTTTTTCTAATTCCATCTATTACTATTATATTTGCGTCCGTTCTGCTCACTTCAGCAACTAGAGCTTTGGACAAAATATCTCCACCAAAAGTTCTACGCAGACTTTCTGCAAGAAGTGCCAAATTTTTACGATTATATCCCAAATCAAGTCTAGCTAAAATATCTTGTAAAATATGAGAGTATCGCAAATTACTTGCGTGGTATGCTTGTGTGAGATAATTAGTAACTGTCCCCTTACCAGCTCCAATATTTCCCGAAACTCCTATAACTACTTTTTTATTCATGATAATATTATTATTTTTCTAAAATTACAAAATCAAACTCAATTCCATTTTCTCTGTTTTTTGTCCTAAGTATTTCTTTTGTAAAAATACTCTTATAGTCTGGAAAAAAAACATCAGCACTTGCATCCTGAGCGAAAACCTCAGTTATATAAAGTCTATCCATATGACTAATAGTTTGCTCATAAACAGACGCTCCTCCTATTACAAATATCTCATCTATTCCATTTTCTTCTGCAGTGTATTGTGCATGTCTAAAAGCACTTGCTAAATCATTTACTACAAACGGTCCCTCCTGGGCATTTTTTGCTATAATCGCCTCGCCTGGCTCAGTTAGTACGATATTTGCTCTATTTTTGAGTGGTCTAAATTTTTCTGGTATCGAAAAATATGTGTTTTTGCCCATTATCACAGGACAATCCTTGGTCATATTTTGAAAATACTTCAAATCTTTTGGTAAATCCCAAATAAGCCCCCCATTTTTGCCAAGTTCTCTATTTTTACCAACACACGCTATCATGCTTTTTCTAATTTTCATTTCTTTGCTTTTATAACTACCCACATTATATATCATAACACAGATAATACAAGTTTTACATCATTAAATACAGTTTAAATCAAATTTAAGGCAAGTAATTATTCACGTTTATCTAAGAAAATCCCAAAAACGCTTTAATTACGGTATTTTAAAATTTATAAAAAGTATTTGACATTTTTTTAAACTCTTTATTTAAAGCATTTTTTAAAATGTACTGGAAAAACCTGAATAGTTACTAAGGCAAAGGTTGATTTTGTTTTTAAATGTGTTAAACTTAATTAAGTAAGGAGAGATGCTAGAGTGGTTGAATAGGACACCCTGCTAAGGTGTTAGTCCCTCACGGGGCTCGAGGGTTCGAATCCCTTTCTCTCCTCAGATTAAAACGAGGTCAAATACACCTTGTTTTTTATATTTCATTTAGATAAACCCTTGATTTGTACAAAATATTTATAGCTGTTATTATTATATTAACAATTGAAAACCTCATTTTAAACACAAACTTAATGAAATAAATGCTATGGAAAAATCAAAATCAAATGGAGTAAGATTGTTCAAATATTTAGAACAACTATCTTTGCTTAATATCAATGTTAGGAAAAGTATTAAAAAATTAAACGGAGAAGAAGAAAAGATAGATTTAGAAAATGAAGATTTTTTACCCAATCTTGATAAAATCTTTTTGAGAAATAGGGCTGATGAATCTTTGGACAAAGAAAAATATGATGGAGTTTATTTACATATAGAGCGATACAAAATATCTAATCCACCAAAGTTACCGAAAGAATTGTCTGCGTGGGTTGATATTGAAATGGTTGGTTTTGTTAAACCAGAGCCGAAAGAAACTATTTACAAAACAGAATACTTTGACGATGACAAAAAACGCATTGAGACATTTAATAAATTGAACGACTCATCTCGTATTGGTTCGATCTTACAGGGCTGGGTTACAAAAAACCCCAATACAGGTGAGTATGAGAAAATCACCGAAAGAGAGATCGACTTACATTTTAAAGATTATCCAGAATTACAAACCTTGTTTGATAATTGGCTTGAGTCAAAATGGAAACCGTGGCGAGATAAAAATATACAATACCATATTGCCAACCAAGCTTATGATAAATTATACGCACTAAGATCATTTCTAAAAACTGAATCTGATAGTTATGACCTGCTTTGGAGTCATGATATTTTGACCTGGAAACAAGGAAATACAGAAATATATCATCCGACACTTTTTACGCCTGTTGAAATTGATTTTGATTCTAATAGGAACATAATTTCTATAAAACCGAATATCAATTCAAAAACATTTTTTGATGTTTCTTTTGTGAGAGAGGTTATTGATGAGAATAATCAAAATTTACCTGATATTGATGAATTAGCAGAAAGGATAAATAAAAAAATACAAGAAGCTGATTTTGATGTATGGGATTTTAAGATGATACATCGCTACATGCAACAATTAGTGCGTTATATAACTCCTGACGGAGAGTCAAAATATGATAAAAGAGACCAAGAGCTAAAAATTACAAATAAACCAATTTCTTTTAATATTCACCACCTACTCCTGCTAAAGAAAAGCGGAAAAACATGGGTTGAATATGCAAAAAAGATACAAGAAGATATAAAAAATAATGAAAAACTAACACCATTTCTGTCCGATCTTGTAACAGAAGACGGGGCTTTATCTGATAATGACAAACAAGATGATGAGAATAACGAAGTGGCAAAGAGTGGAAAAATACCAGATAGTGAATTATATTTTCCGCTACCTTATAACGAAGAACAAAAAAGGATAGCGGTTCAAATGGACACAAATTACGGCTCTGTTGTTCAGGGTCCCCCAGGTACAGGAAAGACCCATACGATTGCAAACTTAATATCAAGATTTCTTGCGCAAGGAAAAACTGTTCTCGTTACTTCACAAACCGGGCAGGCACTATCAGTATTAAAAAACAAAATACCAAAAGAGATTAGGAGTCTTGCTGTTTCTCAAGTTGAGTCTGCTTCAAGAAATAATGATTTACAATCAGCAGTATCAGAAATTAATGCAACACTATCAGATAAAGTAAAATTCACACCAGACAAGAAAAAGAAAAAAGAAAAAGAGTTGCAAGAAATCAGAGAACAAATAGCTAAGAAAAACAATGAATTTGAAAGCAAATCATTAATTGATTCAAGGGAAGTAATCACTATCGACTCAGAAAAGTTTACTCCAATATCTGCAGTAAAATTCTGTGCCGAATTTCAAATGTCAGATGAATTCAAAATGCTTGATGATATCAAGTATGATGACGAACTCTCAATTTCACAACGTCAGATTAATGATTACATATCTGCATTAGAGTCATCAAATAGTGACGTATGGGACTTTATAAACCTGGATCAAGTACCAGAAATTGAAAAATTGCCACAAATAGAAGTGTTAAAAAAATATTTCAAAATCAGAGATAGTTTAGATAAGAAAGAAAGAGAACTATTCAAATTCTTTATACCAGCAAGAGAAGAACTTGAGAGATTAGATGAGATCAAGGAAGACATAAAGAAATTTTTCTTATTTAAAGAAAAAGCAGAAAAATTTAAAAAGAGGTTAAAAGATGTTGATTTCTTTCAAAAAAATGAAATATCAGAATCGGATTTTTTCAATAAGGAGAAAAGGACTGATATTGATAAATTAATTGAAGAACTTAAATTAATAAAGAAAGTCCTTATTTCATTTGATGAAGAATATGAAAAAGAATTATTTAAAACTCTAAGTAATAATAATCATGCAAGTATATGGCACGATACAGTAGAAAAAATAGATAATCTAATCAATCAATTTAATAACGCTCACAAGAAACTGATTGGAAATAAAGTTGATCTCATGTCCGATTATGAGATAGATTATATTTCTACACTTGAAATCATTTCAAAAATTAAAGAACGTTCAGGTGATGAAGAAAAAATCAAAAAAGGCGTAAGTATATTATTTGATTTTTCTACAAAGAAATTTATAAAAAATGTAAAAATCAATAACAAAGAAATTGAGACGATTAAAGATCTTGAATTAGTAGAAGCATACTTTACAAAAGAAAAGATTGCAGAAGAATTAAAAAATATCTGGGGACAAGCATTTGAGAACCTAAGAAATAAAAAAGAATTCCCAGAGCCATTTAATATTGTTGAGTTTGAAGAGTTATTTGCTCATATAAAACGAATTGTTAATTTTGAAAATAACTACATTGGCGTCAAAAAATCTTTGGAAAATTATAAATTGTTCAAAGATATTGATATAAGAAGTATTTCTTTCGTAGAAAAGGCGCTGGAAGTATTTGATGGGTATTTGTCTTATTTTAAAGTTGATGAATACAAAAAACTTATAACAAATATTTCCAAAGATTTTGAAAAAAAAAGCGCACACGAAAAAGTACTTAAACTTGCCAAAAAAATAAAAGAAATTAAAATTGATGAAATTGACGATCTAAAAGAAGAAATTTTGTCTATTTTAAAAACAAGAGAAGTATCTGTTGAATATAATAAATTTTACGAAGAAGTTTACAATGATACTATCAAGCAGTTAAAGAAAAATAAAAACAATCATAAAAAAGTTATTACTTATTTACAAAGTATAGAGACTGGTGATCTTGAATATATCAAATCGTTTTATGCAGAAATTCCAGATTTAATTGATAGCCAAAATAAAGCAAAACAAATAAAATTGGTTGAAGATGAGATAGGAAAAAAGCTGCAGAAAACAATTTCGAAGATAAGACTTTCCGTAAAAAATGGAGAAAATATTGAATTTGATATAGAGAAGAACTGGAAGTGGAAAAGATTAATAAGTTGGTTGGATAAATTACATAGTGGTGATTCCCTTTCTAAAATAAGCAAAGACTTATCTATCTTGAAAAACAAGGAGAGAGATGTTGTTAGAGAATTAGTGCAAATTTCAGCTTGGATACATTTAAAGAAAAGGGTTACTAAAAAACAAAAGGAGGCGTTGGCTTCATTTGCATTAAGTATGAAAAAATATGGCAAAGGGCTTGGCAAATACGCCCCTAAACACCTAAAAGACGCAAAAGAGTCTCTAAAAATAGGCGCTGACGCTGTGCCTGTATGGATAATGCCAGTAAATACCGTACACCAACTTTTCCCAGATCCGAGAGCAGGCATGTTTGATGTTGTAATTTTTGATGAAGCTAGTCAGGTTGATACACGAGGATTAAATATTGCATACATAGGAGAAAAGTTATTAGTTGTCGGTGATGATGAACAGGTTAGCCCTACTTCTTTTACAACACAAAGTAAAGTTACGGACTTAATTACACGCTATATTGCTGATGTGCCTAATAGTCATCATTTTTCAAACACATCTAGTCTTTTTGATATAGCAAAAATTAAAATGACTGAAATGATAACACTTACTGAACACTTTAGATCTATTGAAGAAATTATAGGTTTTAGCAATTCATTGTCTTATAAAGGTAGCTTGAAAATCTTGCGGGACCAATTACCTAAATATAGATTAGAGCCAGTTCTAGAAACTGTATTTGTAGAAAATGGTTTTGAGGAAACAAGCGGAAAGATAAATAAACCAGAAGCTGAAGCTCTTGTAGAAAAACTGCAAGAAATGTTAAAAGATGATAGATATGAAGAGACAGACGAAGAAGGAGAAATAAGACCAATAACATTTGGTGTTATATCTTTGTTAGGTAAAGACCAACAAAAATATATAACAAAACTGATTAGTGAAAATATATCATCAAAAGAAATTGAAAAAAGAAAAATTGTTTGTGGAGATTCATATACTTTTCAAGGAGATGAGAGGGATGTCATTTTGCTGTCAATGGTTAAGGCACCAGATTTACACAACCCAGATAAAAATATTACGCCATATTCAATAAATAAAAAGGAGAATAAACAACGAATAAATGTTGCAATGTCTCGTGCGAAAAACAAGATGGTTTTGTTCCATTCCATTCCTAAAGACAAATTATCAAACCAAGATGATTTAAGAAAAAAGATTTTAGATTGGTTCTATAATCGCAAAACAGAAGAAAGGAAAGCTGGTTTACAAGCTGTAAAGGAAGGAGTGGAGAGAGGTAGAGCCTCCGAATTTGAATATGAAGTAGCAAAAATAATTATAGAGTCTGGATATAAAGTTATTCCACAATACGAAGTTGCTGGATATAGAATTGACCTTGTTGTTCAGGGTGAAAACGCAAAATTAGCTATTGAGTGTGATGGAGATAAGTATCACAATAGAATTGAGGCTTGGCAGGAAGATATAGAACGACAACAAATATTAGAAAGAGCTGGCTGGGTATTTTGGAGATTATCTGGAAGTGCATTTTATAAAAATGGTGCTGACGCTTTAGATTCTTTGTGGAAAAAATTGGATGAATTAGGTATTAAATCAAAGTAAAACAATATCTTGTATAAATTATCTATCATAAACTTTTAATATACTAAACCTCTCGCACAAAAGAAGCTTTGAAGGCGTTTTTTCTGCATATTTCTAGCTCTTCTTCTTTTAGGATATTGTTTTCTAGCAAAAAGTCTTCTTCTTTCATTACATTAGTTTTGTACATTTCTGGACCATCTGTATTAATCGTTATCTTTACACCAAAGTCAAAAAGAGTTCTTATTATATTTCGCAACTCATCTACAGTAGTCACTTTACTGTTTAGCAAATTTGAAGTTGGGCAGATTTCAAGAGTTATATCATTTTCCACCAATCCTTTCATAATGTTTTCATCTTTTACAGCCAAAATTCCATGTCCAATTCTATCTGGTTTTATTTTATGCACCACATAATCCAATTCTTCCAAACTTCCCTCTTCTCCAGTGTGAATAGTTATTCCCAATCCAGCTTGACGAGCTTTTTCAAAAAGAATAGAAGTTTCTTCCATAGAAAACTCACTGGACTGAGGTCCTGCTACATCTATTCCTATTACACCTCTATTTTTATATTTAATAGCTTTTTTTAGAATTATTTCATTTTGTTCAAAAGTCAAAGTTCTATCCATCATAACTATAAGACCTGCTTTTACTTGAGGATAATCAAGCATTGCTTTTTCCATTCCATGAATTGCTGCTGTTATAATGTGGTCTAAATCCCTCTCTCCTTGTCTATTCCTAAACATTGGATTAAATCTTAGTTCCTGAAGAACTAAATTACACTTTCTATACCCTCCGCTAATCACACTTCTTACTGATTGATATACAGCATTCGGTGAACTCTGAATAAGCTCCGTCCACTGAAAAAAATTATTATGCATCTCATTCAAAGTCGCATTTTTCTTACCTTTTGCCATTGTAATCATATCTGCAAATTCCCAATAATTTTTCATAGGAAGACGAATTCCCTCATCGTGAGCTATTGCCCAAAGAGATGAGGGAGCAACTGATGAACCCAAGTGAGTATGCAACTCTGCTCTCTTTATATTTTTTTGTCTTTCCTCTAATGTCATAATATTAAATTTAAAATTAAATAAAACCACAAAACCTTCAGTAAATTTACTGAAAGTTTTTTGTTATAAACAGAATTCAAAATCTGTTTAAAATATTTTTTTAAAAAATACTATAAACAGATTTCGAAAACTTGTACTAAAAATTATTCGACTTTCATCCAAAAAGCTGGTGCATTATCTGTAAATTCAAAATCACTCCATTTAGCTAAAATTTTGTCTCTATCTGCTTCGCCTCTTGTGTACAAATGCACACCAGTTCTTTTGTTGAATAATCTGTATATTGGAGTTAATCCGGATTTTTGAACAAGACTAGCATAAAACGCTGGTGCATTATCTGTGAATTCAAAATCACTCCATTTAGCTAAAATTTTGTTTCTATCTGCTTCGCCTCTTGTGTACAAATGCACACCAGTTCTTTTGTTGAATAATCTGTATATTGGAGTAGTTCCATCATCTATGAGACTAGCATAAAAAGCTGGTGCATTATCTGTAAATTCAAAATCACTCCATTTAGCTAAAATTTTGTCTCTATCTGCTTCGCCTCTTGTGTACAAATGCACACCAGTTCTTTTGTTGAATAATCTGTATATTGGAGTTAATTCATTTTCTGAGGTTATTTTTGTTCCTGTTATACTTCCAGCCGATAATGCATTTCCTAACTCATCCGCTAATTCATTTATTCTTAGATGTAAATCAGTTTCCCCTGCTGTAAATGTTTGAGTTGATTTGAGGTGAATAATTGCTAAAGTAACATCGTTTCCATTTGCTAAACTTGTAGCAGATATACCTGCAAATCTATAATGACCGTTTTGTAAATCATTAGGATTTGCAAGAATCATATAGTTTTGAGTATTACCTCCAACACTAATACCATCATTACCTTGTGAAGTATCTACTGTTATATGATTAGAATCAAAATCTAAAAACATATTAAATGCTCCAATATTTTTACCTCCAGTATCAGCATGTAACTCCACGTCAAATGTTTTTGACGGTGTCATATTAGAAATATTATTTGGAACCAGCCAAACATCCCCCTCACTCGCATACGAATTATTTATGCCAAAATTTAAAGCAAACAATAAGCATATGTAAATAAAGATTATCTTTTTCATTATTTTATTTTCATGTTAATTATATATTATATATTAGCACAATTATACAAAAAAATAAATTGACAGTATATGTGTATTATTATACAATAGAATTATTAAGTTCCTGTAGCTCAGTGGATAGAGCGTTTGGTTGCGGTCCAAAAGGTCGTAGGTTCGACTCCTACCAGGAACACACTAATATGTTATAGTATTGTTTTCGTTGGATATTTTTTCTTTTTTTGTCTTAGCTTTTTCTTTTTCTTTTTCTAGCTTAAGCGTCTCTTTTGACTGAGCTACTAAAGTCAAAACTCTTTTTGAATACAAATTCATAAGTGAAAACATAAGCATAGCAGAAAGCACTACACCTATACAGTTCAAAATAAACATCTGAAATGCTCCTGTAGCTAGTGCCCAGTTTAGTGTTGCTATACCTATTCCAGTTACAGCAATTGGAGGTACTAGCGCAACAGCTATAGCAGTACCAGGTAATGTTTCATTTAATTCTGGTTTTACTCTAGCATAAGAAGTAGCTACACCAGAAATTATAGCAACTATCAGATAAATAATTGAAGGCTCGGTTCTAGACATAATTTCAACGTTGTAAAGATCAACGTGTGCACCAAAAAGCCACGTAACAACTATTGAAAATATAAGAGAATATCCAATTGCTTTTGCAAGAGTTATAAATGACCAAGATATTACACGTTCTTCTGCAGTAACTATCCCCAAAGCCATCGAAAGTAGTGGTGACATAATAGGTGCAATTAACATTGAACCTATTATAATAGAAGCATTATTTATAAGTAAACCAAGTGTAGCCATAAGTATTGACAGACCTACTAAGAAAAAAAACGATGGTCTCGGAGTTGCATCGGAAATGAGCTCTCTTATAGCATTTGATTTATCTTTTTCATCTATATTACTAAAAAGAAGATTCATATAATATTTACAATTTATCTATAAATTACATAGGTAATTATATCATGAATTAAAGAAATTTATAAATTTAAGTAAAATTGATTTGTGTTTTATATATTTTATGTTATCATTTATTTAGACAAAGAAACTTTTGTCAAATTCAAAAAAAGGAGTGGGTTATGATAATTAGCATAATAATAATAGCGCTAAGTTCTATAGGAATGTTATTATTTGCTAGACTCATGTTTCATGAGTCAAAAAAAAGCACAAATAAAATCATAAAAGTGCTTTACGCTATAGCTGGTGTCACTATGTTAATTGTGGCCGTTTCTGTGTCCGCAAAATTCATACCATTAGAAATGGTACATCATATGTAAAAAATACCCAACTAGTTATCATACTGTTGGGTTTTAAATTATCCAACAACCCATCTAAAATTTATTTTTATTATTAAAATCCATTTAAAATCTTATTTTCTTAGTATTTTTTTAAGTAAAACTGTAACATATAACATACTAATATGACATTGCCATTGATAACTAATACTAAAAAATTCCTACAAAAACTAAAATCCATAAAACGAGCTTGAGATATTGGTTAGAACATGAAAAATAACTAAAATTAATAAAATAAATCACTACACACATCTATAAACTCATAGTCACTTTTGTACCATTTTTTTAAATTACTAATAGCTTTTTTACTCAAATTTCTATCTACATCACTTGGATTTTTGTGCGTATTTATATCATCTTTTGGTAATTCAATGTCACCTAAATCCAACTTAGTTTTTAACATCTCAAAATCCTTTGATAATCTTTCTTGAAATCCCACTAAAAGAATATCATGAGCTCTTGATAAAAAATATTTTTCATCACTAAACCAATTCCAATATGATGTATTTATAACTCTTTTTCTTTTTTACATGTTGAGTATAAGAAATTTCTATTAATCCTTTTATGCTTTCTTCTATGCCATTTCTTTTGCGTGTTGAAAAAGTTCTGAGCATGATTGAATATCTTCTAGAGACATGTCTCTGTCTGAAGTAGCTGATCATTCATCTCCAAATTCTTCGTTTATAAAAGTAAAATAAGCATTTTCACTAAAAACTGTCAATTTTTTGACTTTTTTTATATATTTGATAAACTTTAGTGTATAAGAAGTAATATTAATAATATATGTTAGAAGAGTTTAAAAAATTTGCCATAAAAGGAAATGTCATCGATATGGCTGTTGGTATTGTAATAGGAGCAGCTTTTGGAAAGATTGTAAGTTCTTTTGTTTCTGATATAATAATGCCCCCTATTGGAATGCTTATGGGCAAAATTGATTTTTCTCACCTAGTGATAACCCTAAAAGAAGCTTCGGGTAATGCTCCAGCTGTTACCATAAACTACGGAGTATTCATAAACACCATTATAAATTTCCTAATTGTTTCTTTTGCAATATTCATTGTAGTCAAACAAATCAATAAACTAAAGAAAGAAGAAGAAAAGAAACTGGAAAAGCCTTCTGCAGAAGTTATTCTTCTTACTGAAATTCGTGACTCTCTAAAAAAATAAAAAAAAGCACTGTGCATTCATATTCATAGTGCTTTTTAAATTTTCTACCAAAATTTTATTCTCAAAACCTGCTTAAAATCCTACTTTTTCTAAATCATCATCAATTCCTCTTATTCCCAGATTTCTAATTTCTTCTAATAAAATTTCTTTATTATTTGCATTGTATAAGTC